>JAXDPV010000264.1:0-9280 GCA_034668185.1 Actinomycetota bacterium | reverse complement strand
CGACCCGGTGCTCGGCCACGATGCGCACCACTTCGAACAATTCCTCGAACCCCGCGGGTGCGTCGCCCCGCAACTCGTCGTGGGCCTCGCGGTCGTGCTTCCCGACCCCGATGGCCAGCCGAGGGCCCGGGTCGACGCGGGCGACCTCGAGGCCGAGGACCTCGGCCCGGAGCACCCCGCCCTCGACCACGGCCTCGGCCCCGGCCCGTTCGAACAGGGCGACGAAGGCATCGGCGCCAGGATCGAGCGGCGGCTCGGGCGGCAACGGGCACGGCGAAGCCGGCGACAGCGAGGTGCCGTCGACGGCCCACACCTGCACCGGTCGGGTGAACAGCTCGGCCCGGCGGGCCAACGTGGGCGCGGCGGCGGCAGCCACCAACACGTGCAGTTGATCCTCGGCCGAGGCATGGCGGGAAGCCCACGCCAGCGCCGCGCCCAAGCCACGGGCGGGCTGGTCCTCGACGAGCACCCAGGCGACGCCGGGCGATCGCAAGGCCGCGCCCCCGGGCAGGCCGACCTCTTCGGCCCGGTCGACGACGTCGCCCCAACGGCCGCGCACCAGCGCCTTGGCCTTGGCTTTGAGAAGGACCTCCCGCCGGACGCCCCCGGTGATGACCGCTACTTCTTGCCCTTGCGGGCGCCGTAGCGGCGCTCGAAGCGCTCGACCCGGCCACCGGTGTCGACGAGCTTCTGCTTGCCCGTATAGAACGGGTGGCACTCGTTGCACAGCTCGCTGTGGATCTCGTCCTTGGTCGAACGGGTGGTGAACGTGTTGCCACACGAACACTTCACCGTCGCCTCGACGTACGTGGGGTGGATGTCGGCCTTCATAACGATCTCCAAGCTACCTGGTCTAGATCGACGCGCCCTGGGCCTTGGCCACCTCGGCCAGGAACTCGTCGTTGTTCTTCGTGGTCTTGAGCTTCTCGATGAGCAGCTCGAGCGAGCGGGCGGAAGTCCCGTCCTCGGCCAAGCCGTTCAACACCCGGCGCAACCGCCAGACGAGGTCGAGCTGCTTGCGCTCGAACAGCAACTCCTCGTGGCGGGTCGACGAGGCGTTCACGTCGATGGCGGGATAGATCCGCCGCTCGGCCAGGCGCCGATCGAGCCGCAGCTCCATGTTGCCGGTGCCCTTGAACTCCTCGAAGATAACGTCGTCGGCCTTGGACCCGGTTTCCACCAGGGCCGTGGCGAGGATCGTCAACGACCCGCCTTCCTCGATATTCCTGGCGGCGCCGAAGAACTTCTTCGGGGGGTAGATGGCCGCCTGGTCGATACCGCCGGAGGTGAGCCGGCCCGACGCCGGCGCCGACAGGTTGTAGGCCCGGGCCAGCCGGGTGATGCCGTCGAGGATGATGACGACGTCCTTGCCCAGCTCGACCAGCCGCTTGGCCCGCTCGATGGCCAGCTCGGCCACGAGGGTGTGCTCGTCGGAGGGACGGTCGAAGGTCGAGGCCACGACTTCGCCCTTCACGTGGCGGCGCATGTCGGTGACCTCCTCGGGGCGCTCGTCGACCAGCAGCACCATGAGGTGGACGTCGGGGTTGTTGCTCTCGATCGACGAGGCGATCTGCTTGATCACCGTCGTCTTGCCCGCCTTCGGGGGCGACACGATGAGGCCGCGCTGCCCCTTGCCGATCGGGCTGATGATGTCGATGATCCGGGCGGTGATGAGGCCGGGCTCGCCCGGCTGCTCCATCTTGAGCTTCTCGTCGGGGAACAGCGGCGTGAGGTCTTCGAAGCGCCGGCGGTTGCGGGCTTCCTCGACGCTCATCCCGCTGATCTTGTCGATGCGCAGGAGGGCGCCGTACTTCTCGTTGCCCATCGGCGGGCGGGCTTCGCCCTCGACCGAGTCGCCCTTGCGGAGGGCGAAGCGCTTGGCCTGGCTGGTCGAGACGTAGACGTCCTTGGCCGTCGGCAGGTAGCTCTTGGTGCGGACGTAGCCGTAGCCCTGGTCGCTCAGGTCGAGGAGGCCGGACACGGGGACGAGCTCGCCCTGGTACTGCTGCTCGGCCGTCTGCTCCTGGACCCGGAAGTCGCGGTCGTTGGTCTTGTCGCGGCCGCGGCGCCTCCGGCTGCGGCGACTGCCGCCGTCGTCGAAGTTGCCCGGCTGGCGATCGCCGCCTTGCCCGCCTTGCCCACCTTCCCGCCGGGCCTGCTGCCCGCCGCCGCCCTGGCCACCTTGCTGGCGGGGCTGGCCGCCTTGGCCGCCCTGGCCACCTTGGCGCTGGCCGCCGCCACCTTGCTGGCCACCGCTCTGCCGGGGATGACCGCCGCCGTCGCCCGGCGAACGGACCTGGCCGCCGAGCCCCTGGCCCGCGCCCTCGGTCGCCTCGACCGCCGAGCCGAGCCCGGTCCCGTCGTGGGCGCCCTGGGTCGGGCCGCCGCCGACGAGGCCGTCGCCGCTGGCCTTGCCGTTGGTGGACTCGCCCTCGGCCGGAACCGCCGCCGGAGGGGCCGGGTCAGGCGATGCCGCCTCGCCGACCGGGGTGGGGGCGGCATCGGCCTCGCCGTTGCTGTCGGCCACGGCCTTGCGGGCACGGGTCGCGCGCTCGGGCTTCTCTTCGCCGTTCGACTCCGCCGACGCCGGTTCGACGCCGGCCGCGACCAGGATCGTCTGGATCAGGTCGGCCTTTTTCGTCCGGGTCCCGGGCTTGACGCCCAGGGCTTCGGCGATGGTGTGGAGCTCGTCGCGTTCCTTGCGCTCCAGGACCGAGCGTTCGAGCGCTTGCTCTCCGCCCATGGGCACCTCGCTTGCTTTCCTCGTTGGGAGGGTTGGTGGTTCGACGCGTCTGGAAAGACGTGCGGGAGAATCGCGGTTTCCCAGGGAAGTGGGTGGAGCGAATTGCCTTGCCCGCAGCCCGACGCCGCAAGAACGCGGCGGACGATTCGAGACCGAACCTTACTAGGGTTGGTGAACCACTTCAAGAACGCTCGGTATTCCCGCCCCGGCGCTAGATGCCCAACTCGGCGGTGATCGCCGCATAGTCGGCGTCGACGGCCTCGGGCACGGCGATCTGGCCGATGGCGGTGTCGGGGTCCTTCAACCCATGGCCGGTCAGCACGCAGACCACCGTCGACCCCGCGGGCACGCCCACAGAGAGCAAGCCAGCGACCGAGGCCGCCGAGGCCGGCTCGCAGAACACCGACTCCTCGGCCGCGAGGAAGCGGTAGGCCTCGAGGATCTCGGCGTCGGTGACGGCCCGGATGGCGCCGCCCGATTCGGCGGCCGCGGCCAGCGCGCCATAACCGGAGGCCGGCTTGCCGATGCGGATGGCGGTGGCCACCGTCTCCGGGTTCTCGATGTCGTGGCCGTCGACCAACGGCGCCGCGCCCGCGGCCTGGAAGCCGAACATGGCCGGGAGCTTGGTCGTGCGCCCGGCGTCCTGGTAGGCGCGGTAGCCCTTCCAGTAGGCGGTGATGTTGCCGGCGTTCCCGACCGGGATGCAGTGGACGTCGGGGGCGTCGCCGAGCACGTCCACGATCTCGAAGGCGCCGGTCATCTGGCCGTCGATGCGGAACGGGTTGATCGAGTTGACGACGGTGATCGGCGCGTGGTCGCCGAGCTCGCGCACGATGTCGAGGGCGACGTCGAAGTTGCCCCGGATCTGCAGCACCTTGGCCCCGTGAATCAGCGCCTGGGCCAACTTGCCCAGGGCGATGTAGCCCTCGGGGATGAGGACCGCGCAGGTGAGCCCGGCCCTGGCGGCGTAGGCCGCGGCCGACGCCGAGGTGTTGCCCGTCGAGGCGCACACCACCGCTTTGGCGCCTTCCTCGACGGCCTTGGAGATGGCGAGCGTCATGCCGCGGTCCTTGAACGAGCCCGTCGGGTTGAGGCCCTCGTACTTCAAGAACACGTTGGCCTGCAGCCGCTCCGACAACCGGGGCGCGGGCAGCAGCGGCGTGTTGCCCTCCTGCAACGTGACCACGGGCGTGGCCGCGCTCACGGGGAGGAACTCGCGATACTCCTCGATCAGGCCGCGCCAGCCCGCGCCCATCGACTACTCCTGGCCGACGACGCGCAGCAGCGTGCCGACGCGGTCGACGGCGTCGAGGTCGCGCAGCGCGGCCAACGTCGCCTGCATCGAGCGTTCGAGCGCGGTGTGGGTGATGAAGATGAGGCGGGCTTCGTCGCCCAGACCCTCCTGCTCCATCGAGCGGATCGAGACCTCGTGTTCGCCGAAGATGCCGGCGACGGCGGCCAGCACGCCGGGGCGGTCGGCCACCTCGAGGCTCAGGTAGTACTGCGAGCTGACGTCGTCGAAGGGGTGGATGACGGCCGGCTGGGGGACGGTCGTGCGGCCCGCGGCGCCGGCCCTGAGGTTGTGGGCGGCGTCGACCAGGTCGCCCAGGACGGCGCTCGCGCTCGGCATACCGCCCGCGCCCCGGCCGTAGAGCATGACGTCGCCGACGGCCTCGCCCTCGATGAAGACGGCGTTGAACGACTCCCGCACCGCCGCCAGCGGGTGGGTGGTCGGGACCATCGTCGGGTGCACCCGGACCGCGACCTCGTCGCCGGCGCGCTCGGCGATGGCCAGCAGCTTGACGACGTACCCGAGGCGGGCGGCGAAGGCGATGTCGGCCGCGGTCACCTGGCTGATGCCTTCGCGATGCACGTCCTTCGCCGTTACCCGTTGGCCGAAGGCGATGGTGGCGAGGATGGCGGCCTTGGCCGCGGCGTCGTGGCCTTCGACGTCGGCCGTCGGGTCGAGCTCGGCGAAACCGAGTGCCTGGGCCTCGGCCAGGGCGTCGCCGTAACTGGCGCCGGCCTCGGACATCTTGGTGAGGATGTAGTTGGTCGTGCCGTTGACGATGCCCATCATGCGGTTGACCTTGTCGCCGGCCAGCGACTCCCTGAGGGCGCGGATGAGGGGGATGCCGCCGCCGACGCTGGCCTCGAAGAGGAGGTCGACCTTGTTGGCGACCGCGGCTTGGAACAGCTCGGGGCCGACGTTGGCCAGCAGTTCCTTGTTGGCGCTGACGACCGGCTTGCCGGCGTTGAGGGCGTCGAGGATGAAGGTGCGGGCGGGTTCGATGCCGCCCATGACCTCGACGATGACGTCGATGTCCGGGTCGGCGACGACGGCCTTGGCGTCACCGGTGAGGACGCCGTCGGCCAGCTTGACGTTGCGCTCCTTGGTGGGGTCCTTGACCGCCACCTTGGCCACCTCGAGGTGCACGCCGGTGCGGTCGGCGATCTCGGCGGCGTTGTCGGTGATGAGCTGCACGAGGGCGGCACCGACGTTGCTGCAGCCGAGCACGCCGACGCGGACGGGGGTGGTCGTCACAGGGCCGAGGTTAGGGGGTTACGCGTCGAGGCGGAGGAGGTCTTCGTAGGTCTCCCTCCTGACCACGACCCTGGCCTCGCCGTCCTTGACGAACACGACCGGCGGGCGGGGCACCTTGTTGTAGTTGGAGGCCATCGAGTGGCCGTAGGCGCCGGTGACCGGCGTGGCCAGGATGTCGCCGACGGCGGTGTCGTCGGGGACGAACGCCTCGGGGACGATGACGTCGCCCGACTCGCAGTGCTTGCCGACGATCCTGACCCGCTTGGGTCTCGGGGCCGTGGCCGCCCGTGGGAGGAAGGCCTCGTAGCCGCTGCCGTAGAGGACCGGCCTCGGGTTGTCGCTCATGCCCCCGTCGACGGCGAGGTAGGTGCGGATGCCGGGGAGCTCCTTGACGGTGCCGACGGTGTAGAGGGTGACGGCGGCGGCGGCCACGATCGCCCGTCCCGGCTCGGCGGTGATGGTGGTGCGGTCGGTGTCGATGCCGGCTTCGCGTGCTGCCTTCTTGATGGTGGTGGCCCACTGGGTGATGGTCGGGGCCTCCTCGCCGGTGACGTACGGGACGCCGAGGCCGCCGCCGACGCACAGTTCGTTCAGGCCGAGGGGGGTGAAGAACGCGGCGAGGACCTCGGCCTCCTTCCTGAAGGAATCGAGGGCGAAGATCTGGCTGCCGATGTGGGCGTGGACGCCGGCCAGACGGATCTTCGGGGCCAGCTTGGCCAGGCGCTCGATGGCCTTGGTGGCGGCGCCGCTGGCGATGGAGAAGCCGAACTTGGTGTCCTCCTGGCCCGTCATGACGAACTCGTGGGTGTGGGCTTCGACGCCGGGCGTGACCCGGAGGAGGACGGTGGCCGGGCGGTCGATGGCTTCGAGGCGGTCGATCTCGTCGTTGGAGTCGACGACGATGCGGCCGACGCCGTGGTCGATCGCCTGCCGGAGCTCGGCGGCCGACTTGTTGTTGCCGTGGAGGACGAGTCGGTCGCCGGGGACGTGCGCCGCTTCGGCGACCGCTAGCTCGCCCCCGGTGCTGACGTCGATGCACATGCCTTCTTCGTGGGCGAGCTGGGCCATGGCCTTGCAGAGGAACGCCTTGGAGGCGTAGGCGACGCCGTCGCCCCAGGCTTGGACGGCCTCTTGGCACCGTTGCCTGAGGTGGTCCTCGTCGTAGACGAAGAGGGGCGTGCCGTATTCCTTGGCCAGATCGAGGAGGTCGCAGCCGCCGATGGCGAGACGGCCGGTGGTGGCGTCGGCGGTGGCGGTCGTCGGCAGGAGCGTCGGCGGGAGGGGGCCCATGGCCGAACCAGTTTGACCTCCTCGTCGCTTGTCTCCGACGATTGGCCTCGTGCTCACCCCCGACGCCTTGCTGACCTCGCGCCTGCAGGCGGCGATCACGTCGGCGTTCGGCGCCGATTTTGCCGACGTCGATCCGGTGTTGCGGCGGTCGGCCTCACCGGCGTTCGGCGACTACCAGGCCAATGCCGCCATGGCGTTGGCCAAGCGGGTGGGTGGCAGTCCTCGGGACGTGGCCCAGAAGATCGTGGACGGGTTGGACGCCGGCGACGTGTTGTCGTCGGTGTCGGTGGCCGGGCCCGGCTTCATCAACCTGGTCCTGCGGCCTTCGGTGCTGGCGGCGGCCGCGTCTTCTTTGCTGGCCGACGAGCGGTTGGGCGTGCCCGTGGCCGATCCGCCCGACCGGGTCGTCATCGACTACTCGAGCCCGACGTTGACCAAGGAGATGCACATCGGCCATTTGCGGTCGACGATCATCGGCGACGCGTTGGCCCGTGTCCTGGCGTTCGCCGGCCACGACGTCATCCGCCAGAACCATTACGGCGAGTGGGGCACCCAGTTCGGGATGCTGATCGAGCACCTGTCGTCCTCGGGCGGGACCGGTGGCTCGGTCTCGATCGCCGACCTCAACGAGTTCTACCAAGAGGCCAACGCCCGCTTCGGTTCCGACGCGGAGTTCAAGGAGCGGGCCCGCCGGCGGGTCGTGGAGCTGCAGGCGGGCGAGCCCGAGAGCGTGGCCTTGTGGCAGCAGTTCGTGGGCGCGGCCCGGGCCCACGCCGAGGAGGTCTACGGGCTGCTCGGGGTGACGTTGACGCCGGCCGACGACCGGCCGGAGAGCTCGTTCAACGACGTGTTGGACGGGTTGGCTGCCGAGTTGGAGTCTGCCGGCGTGGCCCGGGTGGACGACGGCGCGCTGTGCGCGTTTCCCTCGGGTTTCAAGAACCGTGACGGTGATCCGCTGGCGTTGATCGTCCGCAAGTCGGACGGCGGCTACGGGTACCAGGCGACCGACCTGGCGGCCTTGCGCTACCGGGCTTCGCCCTCCGGGTTGGCCGGGACGCGCATCATCTACGTGGTCGACGCCCGCCAGTCGCAACACTTGTCGATGGTCTTCGCCGTGGCCCGGGCCGCCGGCTGGGTGCCTGACGGCGTGCGGGTCGAGCACGTGCCCTTCGGCATGGTGATGGGGCCCGACGGCCGGCCGTTCAAGAGCCGTTCCGGCGACAACGTCAAGCTGCAGGAGGTGTTGGCCGAGGCGGTCGAGCGCGCGGCGGCCATCGTCGCTTCGAAGAACCCGGAGCTGGACCCGGCGGTGCGGGCCGAGGTCGCCCGCATGGTCGGCATCGGCGCCGTCAAGTACGCCGACCTTTCCTCGGACCGCATCAAGGATTACGTCTTCGACTGGTCACGGATGCTGGCCTTCGAGGGCAACACCGCCCCGTATCTCCAGTACGCCCACGCCCGGATTCGCTCGCTGTTCCGCCGGGCCGAGGTGTCGCCATCGTTGGTCTTGGAGGCGCCTGTCGTCGTGGCCGAGGACGCCGAGCGGGCGTTGGTGTTGCAGTTGGTCGCCTTCGCCGATGTCGTTACTTCGGTGGTCGACACGTTGCAGCCCCACCGGCTCACGACCTACCTGTTCGAGACGGCCCAGGCGTTCACCGCGTTCTACGAGCAGTGCCCGGTGCTGCGGGCGCCCGACGAAGCCACCCGCTCGTCACGGCTGGCCCTGTCCGAGCTGACCGCCCGCACGCTGGCCCTCGGGTTGGGGTTGTTGGGCATCGAAGCCCCCGACCGCATGTAGCTCTTGGGCTTCAGTAGTCCCGGTTGCCGCCCTCGAGCAGCTCGCTGACCCGTTCCAGGAGTTCGAGCGGGTCGAACGGCTTGGTGAGGTAGTCGTCGGCGCCCATGTCCTTGCCCGCCTGGACGTCGGACGCCTGGGCCTTGGCCGACAGGAGGATGATCGGGATGCGTTTGGTGGCCTCGTCGCCCTTCAGCGCCCTCGTCACCTCGAGGCCGTCCATCCTCGGCATCATGATGTCGAGCAGGACGATGTCGGGGCGCTCGGCCCTCGCCTTCTCCAGGCCCTCGACCCCGTCGTTGGCCGTCGAGACGGTGTACCCCTCCATCTCGAAGTTGACCTGGAGCAGCTTGAGAATGACAGGGTCATCGTCGACCAGCAGGACCTTCGCATCGGGCACGACCCGCATCGTAGGCGTCGGCTGCCTGCGGCGGCAGGAACTAGCATGGCCCGCTGCTACGGCGAGCCCTCGTAGCTCAGGGGATAGAGCACCGCCCTCCGGAGGCGGTGGCGTAGGTTCGAATCCTACCGAGGGCGCTCTGCGCATACGTGCGGCGAAGCCGCACGTATGCGTCCTGCGCCCTGCCACCACGTTGAACCTCTGCGTCGCGTCGGACACGGCGGCGAGCCTGCGGGCAGTTCTGTCGCGCGAGACGACCGCATGCCCCTTACAGCCCAGCGGCAACGGCAAGCCCCCGCGCTGCTGCCACGGCCTAAAGTCCTCCACGGCTGCATGAGTAGACGTGCACCCCGCCGACCTGCTGGTCCTGTCGGGCTAGTTGTAGATCCCAAGGACGTTCGTCAGCCGGTCTGGCTGATGGGCGTCTTGTGGCCGAGGGCGCTGTGTGGTCGTCGACAGTTGTAGTACTCGAGCCAGGGGAGCAGGGCGCGTCGTCGTTGCCAGCTG
>JAXDPV010000263.1:0-18069 GCA_034668185.1 Actinomycetota bacterium | reverse complement strand
GATCTGCTGCTGGTGGTCGTCGATGGTCTCGCCCCGGGACTTGCGCCGCGGCACCAGGACCGGCAGCTTGCCCGCGCCCAACGCGGCCAGGGCCGAGCCGGTGCCGGCGTGGGCGACGACGGCATCGGCCGATCGCTGCAACGCCACCAACTCCTCCGACGGAATCCCCGCCCGGCCCTCGATGCCGAGCCCGGTGAGGTCGGTCGAGCCGACCTGCCACACGACCGAGCACGACGGCGGCACGATCTCGACCAGCCGCTCGAACAGGGCACGGAACCCGAACCCCTCGGCGGCCGTGCCCACGGTGACGACGAGCTTGCCCACCGCCGGCGAAGGCGAAGGCGCCGCCGAGAACTGGTCGAGCACCGAGCCGACATAGCGCCAACGACCCCCGGCCCACGACGGCGACTGGGTGTACGTGCGCACCCCGGGCACGCGGGCCAGCAGCTTGCCCGACATCGAAGGCCCGTCGAAGCGGGCCGCGCTCTCGATGAAGTACGCCGGGATGCGGCGGGCCGCGGCCAGCGGCAGGAACGACAGGGCGATGCTCGACCCGGTGCTGACGACCGCGCTCACAGGACCCGATCGCAGCACGCCCCGGGCGAACCAGGCGTTGCGGGCCACGCCCACGAAGTCGCGGGGCTGGACGAACCTGGCGAAGCGGACGTCCCGCCCGGCGAGCAGCGCCCGGCTCTGGGCCGTCTCGACCGTGACCCACACGGCGTCGTCGACCGCGAACGGCAATCGGGGCGCCAACTCGTACAGTTGCGCGAGGTGGCCGCCGGCCATGGCGACCAGGAGCGGCCGCGGCGTGGTCCAACGGTCGGAGGAGGGCATCGGGCAAATCGTGGCATCCACGGCGATCGTCCACGACTACCTGACCCAACGCGGCGGCGCCGAGCGGGTCGTGCTGGCCCTGGCCCGCGCCTTCCCCGACGCCCCCGTGTACACGTCGCTCTACGAACCGGAGTCGACGTTCGAAGAGTTCGCCCACGTCGACGTGCGCCCGTCGCGGCTCAACCAGGTGGCGGCCCTCCGCCGCAACCACCGCGTCGGGCTGCCGCTGTTCGCCACCACCTTCTCCCGCATGAAGATCGACGCCGACGTCACCGTGTGCTCGAGCAGCGGGTGGGCCCACGGCGTGAAGACCACCGGCGTCAAGGTCGTCTACTGCTACACGCCGGCCCGCTGGCTGTACCAGACCGAGCGCTACCTCGAAGGCTCGCTGGCGCCGACGTTGGCCTCGCCGTTCCTCGCACCGCTGCGGGCGTGGGACCGCAAGGCGGCCAAGAGCGCGGACCTCTACATCGCCATCTCCAGCGTCGTGCGGGGCCGCATTCGCTCGCTCTACGGGCGCGAGGCCATGGTCATCCACCCGCCGGTGACGGTCGACAGCAAGGGCGACGGCCACGAGGTCGAGGGCGTCGAGCCCGGCTATGTGCTCTGCGTCTCGCGCCTCCTGCCCTACAAGAACGTCGACGCCGTGGCCGAGGCCTTCGAAGAGCTCGCCGGCGAACGGCTCGTGGTGGTCGGCGAAGGGCCGTTGCTCGACCGCTACCGCAGCCAAGCGCCGGCCAACGTCCGCTTCGTCGGCGGCGTCAGCGAGTCGCAGTTGCGCTGGCTCTACCGCAACTCGGCCGGCCTGGTCGCGGCCTCCTACGAGGACTTCGGGCTCACGCCCCTCGAAGGCCTGGCCTTCGGCAAGGCCACCGCGGTCCTCCACGGCGGCGGCTTCCTCGACACCGTCGTCGACGGCGAGACCGGCGTGTTCTTCGACGTGCCCGACCCCTCGGCCATCGCCGACGCCGTCAAGCGCTTACTTGGCTCGACGTGGAAGCCGGCCCGCCTCCGCCAGCACCTCGCCGGCTTCGACGAAGACGTCTTTCGCGCCGCCATCACCGCCGCCGTCGACGCCGTCCGCCCGTGACCGATCGGATGGGCCGGGTCGTGCTCGTGACCAACGAGCCGATCTGGCCGGTGCGCAGCGGCGGTACCGCCCGCATGGCCGGCTTGGTCACCGCCCTCGCCGGGGCCCACCCGGCCCCGGTCGCCACCATCGAGCCCGGGCTCGATGCCGCCGCAGAGCACGAGGGCATCGAGCGCACGCCGTTGGCCATGGCGCCGAGCAACCCGCTCACCGAACTGCTGTCGCCCCATCCGCGCCTGGCCCGCACGTCGCTCGGTGGCCGGCCCACCGACGCCCTCGACCTCGTCGACGACGACACCGTCGTCATCGTCAGCCACTCGTACCTGGCGCCGCCGTTGCTGGCCAAGGGCAGGAGCATGGTCGTCGACTTCCCGAACGTCGAGGTCGACCGCCAACGCTCGCTGGCGTCGATGGTGGCGAAGGTGGAGGCGGCCAAGGCCAAGCATTGGGAGCCGCGCGTCGCCGAGCACGCAAGCCTCTGCCTGGCCGTCGACCTGACCGAGGCCGCCCGGCTGGCGGCGTGGGGGGCAAGGGTCGTGATCGTGCCCAACGCCGTCGACAGCATCGAGAACACGCCCTCGCCCGACCAAGGCCCCGCCGTCGTCGTGGCCAACGCCACCTACGGGCCCAACGCCGAAGGCCTCAGGTGGTTGGTCGACGAGGTCTGGCCCCTCGTCCGGCGGCAACACCCAAAGGCCGAACTGGTGATCGCCGGCCTGGCCACCGACACCGTCGTCACGTCGCAGCCGGCCCAAGGCATCACCGTCCTCGGCCGCGTCGACGACGCCAACGAACTCGTCCGCCGGGCCGCCGTCGTCCTCGCCCCGGTGAGGTCAGGAGGCGGCACCCAGCTCAAGGTCGTCGAGGCCCTGGCACAAGGACGGGCGATCGTGGCCACGACCTACTCGTCGCGCTCGATCCCCGAAGGCGCACGAAGCGCGGCCGCGACCGCCGACACGCCCGCCGACTTCGCGGCCGCCACCGTCACCCTGCTCGCCGACCTCGGCCAACGAAGGAAGCGAGAGCACATCCTCCAGGCGGGCACGGCCGTGCCCACGTGGGACGCCGCCGTGCAGCCCCTCGTCGCCGAGCTCAGTAGGCGCCGCGGCCGGTGACGACCGCGCCGAACGTCCGCCCGATGATCGTCAGGTCGAGCACCACCGAGCGGTAGTCGACGTACTGCAGGTCGAGGGCCACGCTCGCGTCCCACGTGAGGTCGCTGCGCCCGCTCACCTGCCACAGGCCGGTGAGGCCGGGCTTCACCCGCAGGCGCTGGGCCTCGAGGGCGTTGTAGCGCTCGACCTCGCTCGGCAGCGCCGGCCGCGGCCCGACGAGCGTCATGTCGCCCCGGGCCACGTTCCACAGTTGGGGCAACTCGTCGAGCGAGAACCGGCGCAGCCACTTGCCCAGCGGGTGGATGCGGGGGTCGTTGCGGATCTTGAACAGCAAGCCGTCTTGCTCGTTGTCGTGGCGCAGCCGGCGCAACTGCTGCTCGGCGTCGGTGTGCATACTGCGGAACTTCCACATCACGAACCGGCGACCGTCCTGCCCGACCCGCACCTGCCTGAACAGCACCGGCCCGGGGCTCGCCAGCTTGATGCCGACGGCCACGGCCACCAGCATCGGCAGCAGCACGAGCAGCATCACCAAGGCCAGCACCTGGCCGGCGACCTGCCAGGCCGCATCGGCGAGCCGGCGCCCCTTGACGACCGACCACTCGACCCAGATGTCGTCCCCGGTACGGGGGACGGCGAGCACTTCCTCTACGACGCTCATTGCACCCGCCAAACGTGTTCGATGGACTAGTTCGAACAGGGCAACGGCGTAACCGTCAGGAACTTACGCGCGGCCCCCGGCGGGCCGAGGCGGCCTCAGACGGCGGCGGGGCGGCCGAGCAGGAAGCCCTGGCCGTAGTCGACCCGGAGGTCGAGGAGGGTGTCGCGCTCCTCGACCCGCTCGATGCCCTCGGCGATGAGCTGGGCACCGGTCTGGTCGGCGAAGTGGCGGAGCCCGGCGATCAGCGCCTGGCGGGCGGGGTCGCCGTCGACGCCGTGGACCCACGACCGGTCGAGCTTCACGAACGCGGGTTCGAGCCGCAGGATGTGGCGCAGCGAGGCGAACCCCGAGCCGGCGTCGTCGATCGAGAGGCGGATGTTGGCGCCCACCGCGTGGACGGCGCGCCGCATGGCCTCGTAGTCGGACACGGCCTCCTGCTCGGAGAGCTCGAGGACGATGGGCCGGTCCTCGGTCAGGTCGAGCACGTGGCGCAGCGCGTCGGCGTCCTCCATGACCAGCGCGGGCGAGACGTTGAGCCCGAGCCACGTGTCCGACGGGGTGATGGCCTTGGCCGAGTCGACCGCGGCCGTGAGGGTCGCGAGCTCGAGGTCGAAGCCGAGGCCGATGATCGCGGCCTCGCGGAAGCGGGTCTCGGGGCTCGAGCCGTCGGCGAATCGGGTGAGGGCCTCGACGCCGACGACCCGGTCGTCGGCCAGGTCGACGATGGGTTGGAAGTGGGCGGCGAAGGCGTGTTCCCGCAGCACCCACTGCAATTCCATCCGGTTGGCCTCGGCCTCGTGGTGCTCGACCAGCAGCCGCCGCAAGAGGCCGTGGGCCACGGCTCCGAAGTCGATGCCCGCGCTCAACGCCGCCGCCGGGTCGACGGTGGCGTGCGGCGACAGGCCGAGGACGACGAGCCCCTGGACGGACGCGTCGTCGCGCAGGGGGATGCACGCGGCGGGAGCCGAGGCGATGAGGGCGGGGGTGGGGGAGCCCGTCGAATCGCCCCGCTCCCACCACGGCCCGGAGGCGGACCTGGTCAGCAGGTAACGGCGCAGCGCCGCCGGCACGGGGTCGCAGAGGGCCATCCCCCAGAGCGCCGGGCCCGAGCACGCGATCGGCACCACGAGCCCGTCGGCGGTGAAGCGCAGGATGGCGGCCGACTGCACGTCGGACTGGCCGGCCCGCGCGTGGCAGATGACGTCGGCGGTCGCCTCGAGGGTGGGTTGGCGGCCGGCCACGGCCATGGCCCGGGCCAGGGCGCTGCGCTGGCGGGCGTGGGCCGCGAGCGTCTCCTCCCATGCGTTGTGGGCCCGGAGCTGGGCCCGTACCCGGGCGACGATCTCCTCGATGGAGAAGGGCTTGGTGACGTAGTCGTCGGCGCCGGCGGCCAGGCCCGCCAGCCGCTCGGCCAGGGTGTCGCCGGCGGTGACGAGGAGGACGGGCAGGGTCGCGGTCTCCGACGACGCCCGCAGCCTGGTCAGCACCTCCTGGCCGCTGAGGCCGGGCATCTGGTTGTCGAGGAGGACGGCGGCGAAGCGGTGGGCCATGGCCAGCTCGAGGGCGGCCGGTCCGTCGGGTGCCTCGACCACGTCGTAGCCGGCGTCGCGCAGGGCGACGCCGACGAGCCGGCGCACGAGCGCGTCGTCGTCGGCCACGAGCACCAAGGGGCGCTCGGATGCCGGGGCCCGCCCCCCCTCTGTGCCCGCCTCGTCGGCGGGCATACGAACTGCGGTCATGGCCATCCTTGCGTGGGAAAAGCCACACTTCGTCCCACTTGGTGAGGATCGCGCCACAACGAGCGTTTTGCCATCCCCCAAATGGTGGTAAGCAACCCTCCATACGGGGGAAATCGGACGAACCGGAAGTGGACACGGGGGAGGGCGGAGACGGACAATTCGGGATGCAGGGGACACCAGCGGAGCGAAAGGAACCCCCAACGCCCGTCCCCGGCCACGAAGCACCAGCGGAGCGGACTCCCCCTCGTACCTCGAAGGGAGGTGCCCCGCATGATTTCCCGGATCCGTCAGCTACGTCGGATCGCCCTGACGCTCGCTCCCCTCGTCGGCCTGTTGCTGGCCGGAGGCGCAAGCGCCAACTGGCGATGACCCCAGCACCGGCCGGGGGCCCGGTCGCCGATGGCCGGGTCCCCCGCCGGGACCGCGACCGCCCCGGCTTCGTCGTCTACGCCGCCGCCATGCTCGTGGTCGTGGCCGCGGTGGCCGCCACCGGCGTCGCCGGCCGGGTGTGGGCCGAGCTCCCCGCGGGCCGGGGGATCGGGCTCGTCGTCGCATGGTGTGGGTTCTGCGCGCTGTCGAACGTGCTGCCGGTGCCGGCCGTCCGCAACGTGTACCTCAGCATGAGCTCGCCGGTGAACGTGGCCATCGCCTACCTCTTCCCGCCCGAGCTCACCGTGGCCGTCGTCTTCGTCTCGTCGGTGAGCGAGTGGGAGATCAAGCGCGAGACCACCGTGCTCCACGCGCTCTTCAACCGCTCGCAGCTCGCGGTGGCGGCGGCGTTGGCCGCGGTGGTGTTCGGCGGGCACCGCCAGGGCGTCCCCCCGTTCGCGGTGGTGGTGGCCGCGGTCGCGGCCTACCAGGCCTCGAACCTGTTGTTCGTGGGCGTGGCCGAGTGGTCGGCCCGCGGCGTGCCCCTCGCCCGGGTGCTGCGGGGCGTGCTCCCCTCGGGCCTGGCCGCGGGTGCGACCTACCTCGCCCTCGGCTTCATGGGCCTGGTGCTGGCCCTCACCTCGGTCCGCATCGGCGCATGGGCGGTGGCGCTGTTGATGCTGCCGCTGCTCGGCGCCCGCCACGCCGTCAACGTGTCCCGCCAACTCGAACAGGCCGAGCGTGAGCGACGGTCGCTGGCCGACCGCTTGATCGACGAGCGGGAGCGCGAGCGGGTGCGCATCGCCAGCGACATCCACGACGTCGTCCTGCAACAGCTCGCGGCACTGCAGATCGACGCCGACAGCGTGGGCGCGGCCCTCGAGCACGGCCGGCCCGAGGCCGCGGTGGCCCAGGCCGGCAAGCTGCGGGTCGGTGTCGACGAAGCGATCCGCGAGCTGCGGGCCACGATCGAGAGCCTGCGCAAGTCGTCGATGGACGACGGCGGCCTGGCCCCCAGCCTGGAGCGCTTCGCCCGCACGTTCCGGGTCACGACCGGCGTCGACGTCGAGGTGTCCGTTCGGTTCGGCCGGCGCGACGACGACCTCCCCCTCGCCGTCGGGCTGCTGCTGCTCGAGTGTTGCCAGGAAGCGCTCACCAACGTGGCCAGGCACGCCGGTGCGTCGCGGGTCGAGGTGGTGGTCGAGCGCCACGGCTCGATGGTCTCGTTGGAGGTGCGCGACGACGGCCGGGGCTTCGAGCCGGGGCGGGATGGTGACGGCCTGGCCCTCAGCCGTGAGAAAGTCGCGCTGTCCGGGGGGCTGTTGTTCGTCGACAGCCGTCCATCGTCGGGGACGACCATGACCGTGCGCATCCCGATAGGAAGCATCCAACCATGACGATCCGACTGGCCATCGCCGAGGACCATCAGGTCGTGGCCGAGGCCTTGGCCACCATGCTCGGCTTCGGCGACGAGATCGAGGTCGTGGCCACGTCGTCGTCGGGCGCGGGCATCGTCGACGTCGACGCCGAGCTGGCGCCCGACGTGATCCTCATGGACGTCCGCCTCCAGGGCCTGAACGGCATCGAGGCGACCCGCCGGATCGTGGCACGGCGGCCCGAGGCCCGGATCGTGGTGTTGACCATGCACGACGACGCCGAGACCGTCACCAACGCCATGGCCGCCGGGGCCGTCGGCTTCCTCCCGAAGAACGCCGGGCGCGACGACGTGCTGGCGGCGGTGCGGGCCGTGGCCGTGGGCGAGGGCTACCTCCACTCGTCGGTGACCCGCACGTTCCTGGAGAAGGTCGGGCCGCTGGCCAAGCGGTCGCTGGCCGCCGACCGGCTGACCGATCGGGAGCAGGAGGTGCTTGAGCGCCTGGCCGAGGGCCACTCCACCCGCCAGATCGCCCAGGCCCTGCTCGTGGGCGACGAGACCGTCAAGACCCACCTCACCCACATCTACCAGAAACTCGGCGTCAACGACCGGGTCCAGGCCGTGGCCTTGGCGATCCGGGCCGGCCTGATCTCCTAGGGCTACCGGAAATGGCCCATTCGGGCGGTGTAGTCGGTGGGTCGTTGCGTCGATACGACGGCGTGAGGCGTGCAGTAGGTCTTGTCTGCGGGGCGATGGCCGTCTCCGCCGCGGCCGCGCTCGTGCTCGACGGCGGACTCCGCATCCTCGCCCTGAGCCTCGGCCCGACGCTGGCCGCGACCTTCGCTTCGGCCGCGGCCGGGCTGGCCGCGGTGCGCAGCCGGCGCCAGGTGCGTCGGGGCTGGGCCCTCTTCTCCCTGGCCTGCGGTGCCTGGGCCATGGCCGGCCTCGACGTGACCGCGCTGTTGCCCTTGCGGCCTATCGCCGCGGTGGCGGCCGCGGCCGCGGTGCTCTCGCTCCTCGGCCGCACCGTGACCGGGGCCGGCGCCGGCCGCATGATCGTCGACGGCCTGGTCGCCGCGACCAGCCTGGTCTTCCTCACGTGGAAGGCCGTCCTCGCTCCCCTCTATGCGCGCGCCGCCACCGGTTGGGACGCGGTGCTCGGCCTGGTCGCCCCGACCGCCGACCTCGTCGTCATCGCCGTGCTGTTCGCCGCCGGCGCCCGCGTGCCCCGCTCGCAGCGGCGGCCGTGGGCCCTCCTCGCTGGCGGGCTGTCGCTGCTGGCCGTCGGCGACGGCGCTCTGGCCTACGCCCGGCTGGCGCCGGTCATGCGGGTCGGGGGCATCAAGGAGCTGGCGTGGATCGCCGCCTTCCTCCTCATCGGCGTGGCCGCGTCGTCGCCCGACACCTCCGACATGCCGCTGCCCCAGGACCCGCGACCGACCCGCGCCTTCGGCGTGATCGTGCCCTACGCCCCGTTCGTGATCGCCGCCGCCGAGGGCGTCTCCCGGGCGGTGCAGGGTTCGCTCGACGACGCCTCGATCATCCTCGGCGGCCTCCTGGCCGGGTTGCTGTTCGTGCGCCAGCTCGTGGCCCAGTTCGAGACCCTCCAGATCACGCGCCACCTCGACCGGCTCGTTCGTGACCGCACCAAGGACCTGCACGAGGCCGAGCAGAAGTTCCGCTCGTTGGTGCAGAACGCGTCGGACGTGCTCATCGTGGCCGACGCCGACGGCACCGTCCGCTACGTCAGCGCCGCGTGCCGCCGTGTGCTTGGCGCCTCGCCCGGCTCGCTGGCCAGCCTCCCGTTCGCCTCGCTCGTACACCCGGAGGACATCGACCGCGTTGTCCACCAGCTCTCCAACGCCGAGCCGCCGCCGGCCCCGCCGATCCTGGTCGAGGCCCGTATGCGGCGCGTCGACGGTTCGTGGGTCGCGGTCGAGATCCGCGCGTCCGACCTCGCCGAGGAGCCGAGCGTGCGTGGCCTGCTGTTGACGGTGCAGGACGTGACCGTGCGCCAGGAGCTCGAGCAACGGTTGCGCCACGACGCGCTCCACGACCCGCTGACCGGGTTGGGCAACCGGGTGCTCTTCCAGGACCGCCTCCACCACGCCGTGCTGCGGTCGAAGCGGCACCCGCAGACGCTGGCCGTGCTGATGATGGACCTCGACGGCTTCAAGGACGTCAACGACACCTTGGGCCACGCCGCCGGCGACCGCCTCCTGGTCGCGGTGGCCGACCGCCTGCAGGCCGCGGTGCGGCCGGGCGACACCGTTTCCCGCATGGGCGGCGACGAGTTCGCGGTGCTGATCGAGGGGGCCGAGCCCGAGACCGCCGAGCTCATCGCCTCCCGAATCCTCGCCCGGCTGCGGGCGCCGTTGGAGATCGACGGCAGGAACCTGGTGCCGAACGGGAGCATCGGTGTGGCCCTGGCGTCGACCGAGATCGGCAACCCCGAGGCCCTGCTCCGGGCCGCGGACCTCGCCATGTACCGGGCCAAGACCGACGGCAAGGGTCGCTTCGAACTGTTCGAGGAAGGTATGCAGGAGGCCGCCCTCGAGCGGGTCGAGCTCGAGGCCGACTTCCGCCGGGCCCTCCGCAACGACGAGTTCGTCCTCCACTTCC
The DNA here is from genome assembly GCA_034668185.1 of Actinomycetota bacterium. Classification (GTDB taxonomy): domain Bacteria; phylum Actinomycetota; class Acidimicrobiia; order Acidimicrobiales; family CADCTF01; genus DATLED01. The sequence goes on along the minus strand of JAXDPV010000263.1, from coordinate 8,261 downwards.
AACCGGTGGTCGAGTTGCCTTCCGGCCGGGTCGCGGGGGCCGAGGCCTTGGTGCGTTGGCAACACCCGACCCGCGGGTTGCTGCCGCCGATGGAGTTCATCCCATTGGCCGAGCAGAGCGACCTCATCGTCGACCTCGGCCGTTGGGTGCTGCGGTCTTCGGTCGAGCACGCCCGTGCGTTCCAGGAGCAGTTCCCCTCCGAGCCGCCGTTCTCGGTGGCGGTCAACATCGCCAGCCGGCAACTGACGGCGCCGTGGTTGGTCGAAGAGGTCGCCCGGGTGGTTTCCGAGGTCGGCATCGACCCGCGCTCGTTGACGTTGGAGATCACCGAAGGCGCCCTGATGTCGGAGTCGACGCCGATCGAGCCGACGCTGCAGGCGCTGCGCGACCTCGGCGTGAAGCTGGCCATCGACGACTTCGGTACCGGGTGGTCGTCGTTGGCCCGGCTGCGTGCGTTCCCCGTCGACTGCCTCAAGGTCGACCGTGCCTTCGTGTCGGAGATCACGTCGCCCGACGACGAGGTGCCGTTGGTCGCGGCCATCGTGGCCATGGCCCACTCGCTCGGCCTGTACGTGGTGGCCGAGGGCGTCGAGACGCTCGACCAACTGGCGTGCCTGCACGGCCTCGGGTGCGACGAGGTCCAGGGCTACCTGCTGTCCCGGCCGTTGACGCGGGGGAAGCTCGAGGAGTTCCTGGCCTCGCCGGCGGGTTACCTCGACGGGCCCGAGGCCAGCGGCTCGGCGCTGATGGCCGACGGTCGCACACCCGAGGAGCAGGCGTTCATGGGCGTGGTCGCTTCGGCCGCGGGCACGACGACGGCCGACGAGTCGATCACCGACAACGTGCTGTCCGAGTTGCAGCGGGTGAGCGGGCTCGACGTGGTGTTCCTGACCGCGGTCGATCCTTCGAGCCCGTCGCACGAGGTCGTGCGGGTGGCTCCCCACCGGCGGTTGGGTGTGCGGGCCGGCATGGCGTGGGACGGTATCGAGCGCCGTGGTGCTGCCCGGTCGGCGTCGGGTCGCCACGTCGTTCCCGACCTCGCCGAGGTCGCACCCGGCCACGTGCTGGCCGAGGAGTTGGGCGTGCGCGGCTATCTCTCCGTGCCCGTCCACGCTCCTGACGGTCGTCCGGTCGGCGCGTTGTGCGGCGCGTCGGCCGAACGGCTGCCGCCGACCGAGAGCCTCGGCATCCTGTTCGAGCTCTTCGCCAGCCTGGTGACCCAACACCTCGCCGAACCGGCTATGGCGTCCTGATCCACGTACGCTCGCCGGTCATGCGATCGGTGATCGAAGTTGCGGGGGCGGTGCGGTCGGGGTCGGTGTCGGCCGCTTCGGTGGTCGAGGAGTGCCTCGGGCTCATCGAGGAACGGGACGGTGCGCTGAACTCGTTCCTCTTCGTCGATGTCGACGGCGCCCGTGCGTCGGCGGCCGCGGTCGACGCCGCCGTGGCCCGGGGCGAGGACCCGGGGCCGTTGGCCGGCGTGCCCTTCGGCGTCAAGGACCTGCAGGACTGCCGGGGTATGCCCACGACCCACGGCTCGATGATGTTCAAGGACCGGCCGGTGGCTTCGTCCGACGCGATCCAGGTTGCCCGGTTGCGGGCCGCGGGGGCGATCCCCGTGGGGAAGACGACATCGTCGGAGTTCGGGGCTTACGCCTTCACCAATACGGTGGCTTGGGGCGTGACTAGGAACCCGTGGGACGTGTCGAAGACGCCGGGCGGGTCGAGTGGCGGTTCGGCGGCGGCGGTGGCCGCCGGCATGGTGCCGTTCTGCACCGCCTCCGACGGCGGCGGCTCGATCCGTATTCCTGGCGCGTTCACCGGGCTGCCCGGGTTCAAGCCGAGCTTCGGCCGCATCCCCAACCACAAGCGGCGGGGTTCGTTCACCGGGGTGTGGGGTTCGATGACGACGACGGTGGCCGACTGCGCCCGGGTGCTCGACGTGTGCGCGGGGCCCGACGACCGCGACCGCTCGTCCTTGCCGGCGCCTGGTGTTTCGTACGAAGCGCTGATCGATGCGCTCGACGTGGCCGGCTTGAAGGCGGTTTGGTCGCGGGACTTCGGGTACGCGCCCGCGGTCGACGCCGAGGTCGAGTCGTTGTCCTTCGCCGCGGCCGAGCGGTTGGCCGACGTGGCCGGTCTCGACCTCGTCGACCGGCCGGTGTCGTTCACCGAGCCGGTGAAGGTGTGGCTCGGCGTGGGCACGGTCGACATCTGGGAGGACATCGAGCGGGGCATGTGGCCCGAGCGGGCCGACGAGTTCACGCCCACGCTTCAGTTCATGTACCGGATGACCGAGGGCGTGTCGGTGCGGCAGTACGCCCGCATGGGCCTGCGCCGCCAGCAGTTCGAGCAGGAGTTGGCCGCGGTGTACGACGACGTCGACCTGGTGTTGTCGCCGACGACGGCCGTGCCCGCCTTCGCCGCCGAGGGGCCGATGCCGTCTTCGATCGGAGGAGTCGCGCTGGCCACGCCCGCGCTGTCGGTGCCGTTCACCATGGCCGCCAACCTGTGCTGGAACCCGGCCATCTCGCTGCCCTGCGGGCTGACCTCTGACGGCTTGCCCGTCGGCGTACAGGTCATGGCCCGCCGCCACCGCGACGACATCGTGCTGCGCTTGGCCCGCTTGTTCGAGGAGGCCTCGCCTTGGCCGTTGCTGGCGCCTGGGTATTGATCCCTCTGCGATAGTGGTACTCTACCCACTATGGCGTTCGTGGTGCAGAAGGGCGAGCGATACGAGATCCGGGAGAGCCGGCTCACCGAGCGCGGCCCCAGGGCGACGACGTTGGCCACCTTCCGGGTGCTGAGCGACGAGGTGATGGGCAAGGCGGCGGCCCGCTCGACGTCGCCGTCGTTCTCGGAGGCGGCGGTGCGGGCCCGGGCGATCGAGTTGGGCGCACCCGTGGCCGCGCCCGCGGCCCACACGGCCGCCCAGGTGTTGCTCGGTGAGCTCAGTCGGGGAAGGCGGCTCGCTCCCGCGGTGGAAGCGCTGCTGCGGTCCGAGCTCGGCGACCCCGGGCCGAAGGTGCGGGACACCCTCCCGGAGATGGTCCGCTGGATCGGCGCCACCGACGAGGACCGGGGCCTGGCCTTGGGCGACCTGCTCGGACTCACCGATGCCCTGCCGGTGCCAAAGAAGGCCCAACGTGGCTGACGACGTCGAGCCGTCGCTGCCCCAGAAGGTCGTCGCCGTCGACCGGGCGTTGACGAAGGCGCGGATCCCCTACGCCTTCGGCGGCGCGCTGGCGCTGGCGTACTACGCCGAGCCCCGGGCGACCGTCGACATCGACGTCAACGTGTTCGTCGACGTCGGCCGCGCCGCCCGGGTGGCGGCGGCACTGAAGCCGCTCGGCGTCGACCCGGCGTGGGCCGACGACGGCCGCTTGGCCGAGGCCGGGCAGGCCCGGACGTGGTGGGGGCGCACCCCGGTCGACGTCTTCTTCGCCTACGACGACTTCCACGAGGCGATGGAACGGGACATGCGATCCGTGCCCTTCGCCGGGAAGTTCCACATCCCCGTGTTGGGCGCCGAGCACCTGGCCGCGTGCAAGGTGATCTTCGAACGCCCCAAGGACTGGCTCGACCTCGAGCAGATGCTCGTGGCCGTACGCGACTTCGACGTCACCGAGGCCCGCCGCTGGATCGAGCGCATCGTCGGCGAGGGCGACAGCCGGCTGGCCCGTTTCGACGCCGCCGTCGCCGAGTTCCGTGGATAGCGTCGCCGCCGTGGCTGCCGACGACGTTCCTCCGCTGCTCCATTCGTACGCCCGGCCAGCGGCGGCCAGGGGGACGTTCGTCTCGATCGTCGCCGGTTCTGGCGCGACGGTCACCGACTCGAACGGGCGTGAGTACGTCGACGCATTGGCCAGCCTCTGGTACTGCCAGGTCGGGTACGGGCGGGGTGAGATCGTGTCGGCCATCGCGGCCCAGGCGTCGCGGCTCGCGACCTTCCATACGTTCGACCGCTTCACCAATCCGGTGGCCGACGCGTTGGCGGCCGAGCTGGTTGCGATCGCACCGATGCCGTCGGCCCGCGTGTTCCTGACGAGCGGCGGTTCCGAGGCGGTCGACTCGGCGTTGAAGCTGGCCCGCCTGGCCCACCACGCTGCCGGCGCCGCCGATCGCACCATCATCATCAGCCGCACGCCGTCGTACCACGGGGTGACCTACGGATCGATGGCCGCCACCGGCCTTCCGCTCAACCAGGCGGGCTTCGGCCCGCTGCTCGGCGACGTAGTCCAAGTGCCCTACGACGACCTGACCGCGGTCGACGAGGTCATCGCCCGGCACGGTGCCCATCGCATCGCCGCCGTCATCGCCGAGCCGGTCGTGGGCGCGGGTGGCGTGCTTCCTCCGCCCGACGGCTACCTCGCCGGGCTGCGCCAGCGCTGCGACGCCGCCGGCGCCTTCCTGATCCTCGACGAGGTCATCTGCGGCTTCGGGCGGCTGGGCGCGTGGTTCGGCGCCGAGGTCTACGGCGTGCGCCCCGACCTCGTCACCTTCGCCAAGGGCGTGAGCTCTGGCTACCTCCCTGTCGGGGGCGTGCTCGTCGGCGCTGCCGTGCGGGCGCCGCTCGAGGCCGACCCCACGTTCGTGCTGCGCCACGGGCACACCTACAGCGGCCACCCCACCGCGGCCGCCGCCGCCCTCGCCAATCTCGCCGTGCTCCGCGACGAGGCCTTGCTCGATCGCGCTCCGCTCATCGGCAAGCGCCTGGCCGACGGGCTCCGCACCCTCCTCGCCGGCGGCCGGGTCACCGCCGTCCGGGGCCAAGGCGCCGTCTGGGCCGCCGTCCTCGCCGACGGCATCGACGCCGTCGCCGTGCGCGACCGAATGCTCGACCACGGCGTCATCGCCCGCCCCCTCGGCGCCTCGGTGATCGCCTTCTGCCCGCCCCTCGTCATCGCCGACGACCAGGTCGACCGCTGCGTCGAAGCCCTTCGCCTCGCCGTTTTGGGTGCGGGAGCTCCCGCCCGGGCGGGAGAGCCGGCACCCAAAAGCGGGCAGCTAGGCGCCTTCGGTCGGGAGCTTGTAATCGGCGAAGCGCTCGCGGAGGGTCTTCTTGGAGAACTTGCCGACGGAGGTCTTGGGGACCTCGTCGATGAAGACGACGTCGTCGGGGAGCCACCACTTGGCGACGCGGTCGGAGAGGAACGAGAGGAGGTCTTCCTTCGACAAGGATTCGCCGGGCCGGACGACGACGCAGGCGAGAGGCCGCTCGGACCACTTGGCGTGGGAAACGCCGATGACGGCGGCCTCGGCGACCTTGGGGTTGGCCATGATCTCGTTCTCGAGCTCGACCGACGAGATCCACTCGCCGCCCGACTTGATGACGTCCTTGGTGCGGTCGGTCAGGCGGATGTAGCCCTCAGCCGTGATCGCGGCCACGTCGCCGGTGCGCAACCAACCGTCCTCGGTGAACGAGTCACGGGAACGAGGATCGTTGTAGTAGTCCCGGGCGATCCAAGGGCCACGCACCTGGAGCTCACCCGTCGCCTCGTTGTCCCAAGGCAGCTCGTTCAACGTGTCCTGCTCGACGATGCGGGCGTCGACCAGCGGCGCCGGCAGCCCTTGCATCGCACGGATGTCGGCGAGCTCGTCCTCGGTCGCGCCCGACGACTGGAGGTACGACTTCACCATGCCGGCCGAAGCGATCGGCGAGGTCTCGGTCATGCCCCACGCCTGCAGGATCGGCATACCGATCTTGGCCCGGAAACCCTCGCTCAACGCCTTGGGCACGGCCGAACCGCCGCATGGAATGGCCCGCAACGACGACACGTCCCGCCCGTCGAGCTGGGGCAGCACGCCCATCCAGATGGTCGGAACGCCCGCGGCAACCGTGACCTTCTCCGACTCGATCAGGTCGATGATGTTGCCCGGCGACAGGTCGGCGCCGGGGAACACCAGCTTCGACCCGGCGGTCACGGCGGCGTGAGCCAACCCCCACGCGTTGGCGTGGAACATCGGCACCACCGGCAGGATCACGTCGGACTCCCGGACACCCAACACGTCGACCGTCATCGCGCCCAATGTGTGCAGCACCGTCGAGCGGTGGCTGTAGACCACGCCCTTCGGGTTCCCGGTCGTGCCCGACGTGTAGGCCATGGCCGCGGCCCGGTTCTCGTCCTTGACGTGGAACTCGACCGGCTTGGCCTCGGCCAGCAGCTCCTCGTAGTGGAGGATGCGGTTGTCGTCGGGGATGTCGCCCTTGCCGTCGTCCATCACCACGAAGTGCCACACGTTCTTGAACTCGGGCTTGTCGACCAGCGGCCACAACAAGCCGAGCAGGCTGCGGTCGATGAAGATGGCTTCGTCCTCGGCGTGCTGGACGATGTAGGTGAGCTGATCCTGGAACAGGCGAATGTTCAGCGTGTGCAGCACCCGCCCGGTGTTGGGGATGGCGAAGTACAGCTCGAGGTGGCGGTACGAGTTCCAGCCGAAGGTGGCCACCCGCCCGGTGTCGGAGATGCCGAGGACGTCGAGGACGCCGCCAAGGCGCCGGGTGCGCTCGGCCCAGTCGCCGTAGGTGTAGCGGTGGCGGCCGTCGGGCACCGACGTGACGACCTCCTTCTTGGACCAGAGCTTCTCGGCCCGGTCGAAGAGGTGGACGGTGGTCAGCGGGTAGTCCTGCATCAGGCCGTGCATGCTGTTGAGCATATGTGTCGGCACTCCTCGTTCGTCGGGCGCGTCCTGATCCTCGGACTCCTCCTCGCTTCGTGCGCCAAGGACGACCCGACCGCCGCCCCCAGCAAGACCACGACCACGACGGTCGCGGGCACGACGACCTCGGCAGGCCCGACGACGACAACCACCACCATCGCCAAGGCCACACCGCCGGTCACCGGTCCGGCGAGGGTGATCCCCGCCCCGGCGCAAGCCGCGGCCGCGGCCTGCCCGGCCGTCCCGGCGAGGGCCGAGCCGAGAACCGACCGCCCAACCTACAAGCTCAACGTCGAGGTGCGACCGGCGGACAACGTCGTCGTCGGTTCGCAACGGGTCGAGTTCACCCCCGACAAGGACACCGACAAGATCGTCTTCCGCCTCTGGGCCAACGCCCCCCGCATCGCCAGGGCCGGCGGCAAGATCGAGGTCGGCGTCGACGGCGCCAAGTCGAGCCAACCCGACGCCACCACCCTCGTCATCCCGAGGAACCTCAAGGCGGGCGAGACCACCACCGTCGACCTCAACTGGCAGATCACCCTGCCGACCTCGTCGACCAACGACCGCATCTCCCGGTCAGGCAGCGCTATCCGCCTGGGCTCGTTCTTCCCGGTCGTGGCCTGGCACCCGGGCCTCGGCCAGTGGGCCACCGAGCCGGCCACGTCGGGCTTCGCCGAGTCGTCGATCTCGCTGCCGTCCGACTTCGACGTCACCCTCACCATCCCCCAGGAGCTCCAGGCCTTGGCCACCGGCGTCGAAGACAAGCCCGGCCATTGGGTGGCATCGGGCGTGGCCGACTGGGCCGTCTCCATCGGCGACCTCAAGGTCGTCACCGGCACGGCCGACGGCGGCGGGGGCGAGGTCAAGGTGACGGTCGCCGCCGACCGCCAGATCGGCGACGCCCCCGGCCCGTACCTCGACAAGGTCGTCAAGGTCATCACCGACTTCGGCAAGCGCTTCGGCCCCTACCCGTGGCCGACGTACTCGATGGTGCTGACCCCCGAGCTGTCGGGCGGCATCGAGTACCCGATGCACGTGATGCAGGGCCCCGGAACCCTCGGCAGGACCACGAGCCACGAGATCGGCCACCAGTGGTTCTACGGCCTCGTGCCCACGAACCAGGGCGCGACGCCGTGGATCGACGAGGGCATGGCCACCTACGCCGAGTCGAGGTTCGAGGACACGCTGCAAAAGTTCAAGACGACCGCCATCCCCGCCGACGGCCGGGGCAAGGCCGGCGAGCCCATGACCTACTGGGAACCGAGGCAGTCGATCTACTACCGCTCGGTGTATGTGCAGGGCGCGCAGGCCATCGCCGCCCTCGGCCCGCCCGACCAGGTCGACTGCGCCCTACGCCAACTCGTCGCCCGCCAGGCGTACCACCTCACCGGCAACGGCGAGGTCGTGGCCGCGCTCACCACCGTCTTCCCCAACGCCGCCGAGGTCCTCGGCCGCTACGGCATCAGCCCGTAGCGCAGGCGTCCGACATCTCGGTCGAGGCCACGAGGAAGGCGGCATCGCCAGGTCGACCGGCCGCAGCCAACTTGGTGGCCGCGCCCCGCACGCCGGGCTGAGCCCCCATTGCCATCGTCGCGATCCCG
>JAXDPV010000262.1:0-6378 GCA_034668185.1 Actinomycetota bacterium | reverse complement strand
CATGGAGAAGGGCGAGGTCCGGTTCTCCGGGCCCACCGCCGACCTGCTGGAGCGGGGCGACATTCTGCGCTCGGTGTTCCTCCAGGGCGCCTCCTCGGTCGACGGGGGCAAGACGCCGGCCAAGGCGGCGCTGGCTGCGTCGGCGGGCGGGCCCGACCGCTCGAAGCCGCCCATCCTCGAGGTCACCGGGCTCACGAAGCGCTTCGGCGGCATCACCGCGGTCGACGACGTGAGCTTCGCGTTGGCCCACGGCGAGATCCTCGGGTTGATCGGGCCCAACGGCGCCGGCAAGACGACGATCTTCGACCTCATCTCCGGGTTGTTGTCGCTCGACACCGGGCGGATTTCGTTGCTCGGTCGTGACGTGACCGGGTGGGGCGCCGACCGGCGGGCCGCCCTCGGCCTCGGGCGCTCGTTCCAGGACGCCCGCATCTTCCCGTCGCTGACGGTGGCCGAGAACATCGCCATCGGGCTGGAACGCCACATCGAGGTCCGCGACCACCTGGCCGCGGCCTTGAACCTGCCCGCCATCCAGGAGTCGGAAGAGGACGTGGCGTGGACGGTCGAGGACCTCATCGAGCTGATGAACCTCGGTGCGTTCCGCGACAAGTTCGTGGCTGAGCTGTCGACCGGGTCGCGGCGCATCGTCGACCTGGCCATGTCGATCGCCCACGACCCTTCGGTGCTCATCCTCGACGAGCCGTCGTCGGGCATCGCCCAGAAGGAGACCGAGGCCCTCGGCCCGCTACTGCGGCGCATCCAGCGCGAGACCGGGTGCGCCATGTTGGTGATCGAGCACGACATGCCGCTGATCACCACCGTGTCCGACGAGATCCTGGCGCTGGAGCTCGGGGCGGTGGTGACCCGGGGGACGCCCGACGAGGTGCTGTCGGACCCGCGGGTGATCTCTTCGTACCTGGGCGGTGACATCGACGTCATCAACCGGTCCGGGGCGGCCAGCGCACCCAAGGCGCCGTCGACCCGTCGCCGGACGCGGGCCAAGGAGAGCGCGGAGGTGGAGTCATGAGGCGGCTTCGTTGGGCGGCGGTCGTGGCCGTGGTGGCCGCCGTCGGGCTGGGTGCGACCTTGCCCGCCGCGGGCCAGACGTCGGACGAGGGGCCGACGTTGCCCCAGTCGTACCTGGACGGCTACGGCTGGTGGAGCAAGGCCCAGCAGAACCCGACCGGCGGGAAGAACCCCGACGTCGTGCCGGCGTGCAGCGGCTCCCCGGTCACGACCACGACGACGCTCCCGACGAACCCGAGCACCGCGCCGATGGGCCAGTGCCCCGTGGGGGCGCCGGCCGACGGGCTCTACCTCGCCTACGACTACGAGGCGGTCACGCCGAGCGCGGCTTCCGGTGCCGTCGGCAACGTGCCCCCGGTGACGACCCCGCCGACGACGACGATCGTGGCGACGCCGGTCCCGCTGCCGGGCGCCAAGCCCCCCAACCAGGTGCTCGGGCCGACGGCCTATGCCGCCGTCCGGTACGCCGCGCCCGACGGCGCCGAGACCAGCCTCACGCTGCAGATCCTGAACCGGCCGCCGACGACGCCCGGCGGGGTCGACCCGATCGCGGGGGTCCGGGTCCTGGCCTGTCACGTCACCACCCCGGGCTGGTCGCCGAACCAGAACGACCGCTACGACCAGGGCCCGAAGTACGACCTGTCCAGTTGTGCCGTCGGCCAGTTGAGCGTTGACAGCATCACGTTCGTCTTCCCGTCCTCGATGATCGAGAACGGCACGCTCGACGTGGCCATCGTGCCTTCGTCGGCGCCGTGCCCCGATCCGCCTTCGGCCGCGCCGCCGACGACGTCGACGACGTTGCCGGCCGGGACGTCGCCGCCCAAGTGCGACCACGCATACCAGCTTGCGTTGGCCAAGCCTTCCGACTACTCGTTGTCGCTCGACAGCGTGCCCGAGGACTTCTCGACCGAGCCGGATGGATCGCTCGACGGCGATCTCGCGCTCGAGGACCCGTTGTCGGGCTTGGACGAGGACCTCGCCGCTCTCGACCCCGAGTCCGCCTTCGCTTCGTTCGACATCGGCGGGTTTGGTGGGGGCGACCCCTACGGCTCGGTCAGCCGGCCGCCGGTGGCGCGGCCCCACATCGCCCAGCCGGCGGCGGCCGGCTTCCCGAACCCGTTCGCCCGTGATGCCAGCCGGGGCGAGCGGTTGCTGGCCGTGTTGTTGTTGCTGCTGATGGCCCTGGCCATGTGGTGGTTCGGCGGCGACCAGATCCGTGCCCCCCGCCTCTTGGGTTCCCTGGGCGCCGGCTCTGCCGCGGTTCCCCCGGCCGACGACGGCGAGCGCGCGCGTGGCGGCAACGGCGGCATCGGCCGCTTCGTCCGCCCCCGCACCGGCAAGCCCCCCCGCCTCTTCTAACCCTCCCTGCTTTCGGCCAATCGCGGCCGGCGGGGCACGCGTTCGTGGCCGAAAGCGGCGGTGACCAAGCCCGCCCTGGCCGGGCGGGCGTTCGCCAGTGTTCGTGGCGACGGGTTTGGCTACGGCCGCGTCAAGGCCGCTTCGCGTCCCTTCGGGACGGCCCTGCGGGCCGGCCTTGACCCGGCCTCGGTGCTGGTTGCGCCGGCTGCCCCCCGGCTTTCGGCCAATCGCGCCCGGCCGGGCACGCGTTCGTGGCCGAAAGCCCGTGCGTCAGGGTTTGGCGGTGGTGGTTGTCGTGGCTGGGGCGGCGGTCGTGGTGGTGGTCGTGGTCGTGGTCGAGGGGGGCGGCTTGGCGGTGGTCGTGGTGGTGGGGGCCGGGGGTCGGGTGGTGGTGGTGCGGCCAGGGGGGATGGGTTGGGTGGACCCCGGGGACGGCAAGGTGGTGGTGATGGGGCCGGGGATGAGGGTGGTCGACGAAGTCGAGGAGGTCGACGACGGCGGCGGGAGCAGCGAGGTCGTCCCCGAGAGCAGCGAGAGGTTGAGCTGGTCGGGGGAGGCGACGAAGAGGGGCTTGGCCGGCACGCCGGCGAGGGCGGTCCGCATGACATCGCCGAAGACCGCCGCGGGGAACGAACCGCCGGTGACCGCCCGCCCGTGGACGTTCGACATCGGCTCGTTCTTGTTGTAGCCAACCCAGACCCCGGTGGTGAGTTGCGGGGTGTAGCCGATGAACCAACCGTCGATGTTGTCCTGGGTCGTGCCCGTCTTCCCCGCGACCGGGCGGCCGTCGAGGTTGGCGGCCGTGCCCGTGCCCCGCTGCACGACCTGCTGGAGGGCGCCGTTCAACACGCCGACCTCCTCGGGCTTGAAGACCGGCCGGGTCTCGGGCTTGTGCTCGTAGATGACCCGGCCCGTGCTGTCCTTGATCCTGGCGATGGCGTACGGCGTGGCGTAGTTGCCCTGGGCGGCGAAGGTGGCGAAGGCGCTGGCCATCTCCAACGCGTTGACCCCACGGTTGTCGAGCCCACCGAGGAACACTGCGCCCTGCACCTTGGTGGCGTCCGCGGGGATGCCGTCGTCGACGGCGGCGCGGATCACGTCACGCACGCCGGTCTTGCAACCGACCTCGACGAACACGACGTTGACCGAATGGACCATGGCCTCGTCGAGGGTGATCTTGCCGCCCAGGTCCTCGCCGGCGTAGTTCTGCACCGGCTTCGACTTGTCGTAGCACGGAATGATCCGCCCCGACGTGCCGTCGTAGGTGGAGCGCGGGTCGATCCCCTTGCGCAACGATGCGAGGTACACGAACGGCTTGAACGAAGAGCCCGCCTGGCGACCACTCGCCGGATTGCTCGACATGTCGAACTGCGAGGTGGCGAAGTCGAGCCCGCCGAACAACGACCGCACGGCGCCGTCGCCCGGCACGACCGTGGCCACCGCGGTGAACGGGTCGCCGGGCGAACCCAACCGCTGCTGCACCGAGGCCACGGTGGCGTCGAAGACCTTGGGGTCGAACGTCGTCTCGATGGTGTAGCCGCCGGTGAACAGTTGCGACGAGCGGGTGGCCGGCTGGCTGCCCAACGCCTCGATGGTGGCCGCCTCCCGCTTCACGTATTCGACGAAGTGCGGCGCCCGGTTGGCGGCACCGAAGGCGGCGGGCGGCTGCAGGTCGAGCCCCGAGTGGACGGCGGCGTCGTACTCGGCCGGCTTCAGCCAACCGTTCTTGCGCATGTTGGCCAGCACCTGGTTGCGCCGCTTCAAAACAGCGTCGGGGTGCTTGCGGGGGTTGAGCCCCTCGGGCGAACGGATCTTGCCGGCGAGCATGGCCGCCTGGGCCGGCGTGAGCTGCGAGGCATCGACGTTGAAATACGTGGCCGCGGCGGCGTTGATGCCGTAGGCCCCCTCGCCGAAGTAGATCTGGTTGAGGTAGCGCTCGAGGAGCTGGTCCTTGGTGTACTTCTTCTCGAGCTGGGTGGCGTACAGCACCTCCTTGAGCTTGCGGAAGACGGTCCGCTCGCGGGCGGTGTAGTTGATCTTGGCGAGCTGCTGGGTGATCGTGCTCCCGCCCTGCGTCCGCCCCTGGGCCGTGCGCACGAACGCCCGCAGCACGGCCGAAGGATCGACGCCGCCGTGGTGGTAGAAGTCCTGGTCCTCGGCGGCGAGCACGGCCTGGCGCACGTGGGGCGGCAACTCGGCGAGCTTCACCGGCACCCGCCGCTGGGCCTTGTCGAGCTCGGCCACCACGCTGCCGTCGGTCGCCACCAGCTTGGTCGTCTCGGGCAGCTTCTTGAAGTCGGCGATCTTGGGCGCCAGCGGCGAGGCCACGAACAGGATGACCTTGCTGCTCACGACGGCGGCCGCCCGCCGCAGGGGCGGGACGACCACCACGACCATCAGGAAGGCGAGGAACCCGCCGGCGATCTTGAGGACGAGGGCGCGGGACATGTGCTCGGACTTCTTGCACTCCCGGCCGATTCTGAAACGTCGTAAAGCTCGACCGCCGGTTGCAGGCGCACGGCGAAGCGCCGGAACGAGGGCAGGAGGGCGGCGCCGGTCAGGGCGATGAGGGCGGCGTTGGCCAGGGCCCCGGCCGCGTCCCACCCGAACGAGGTCACCACGTAGAACGACCAGTAGCGGTGCAGGGTCTCGACCAACCCGATCCCCGGCGCCCACGAGAGGTCACCCATGTCGACCGCGAAGGGCCAGAACCACAGGTTCATCACCGCCCCGTACACGAACCCCCAGCACCACCCGTAGAAGGCGAGGACCGCGACCTCGGTCCGCCGGCCGAGCCGCTTCGTCACCCGCCCGACCGCGCCCGCGCCCGCCCCCATCCACGCCAGGGCGAGCATCTGGAACGGCAACCACGGGCCGATGCCGCCGGTGATCACGGCCGAGGTCGCCATGGCCACCAGCCCGAGGAGCAGGCCGAACCGCGCCCCGAAGGCCGCCCCCGCCAGCACGATCACGAAGAAGATGCCGCTGCCGCCGCCGGGGAGGTCGAGCAGCCGCAGCAATCCGGCGGTGGCCCCGAGCACGCCGAGGAGCGCGACCGTCGCCCCGTTCATCGTGCCCCGCCTGACCTCGAGGACGACCGCCGCCACCGCCAGCGCGCCGACAAGCGCGGCCACCAGCGGGGCGTCGCCGGCGTGGGCCTGGAACGGCAGCGACCGGTGGGGCAGCCAGAACGGGTACAGGAACGAGCCTGCGCCCACGACGCCGACGAGGAGGTAGACGAGCCCAGGCCGCGCGCGGTCGGCGACGGCCATCATCGAAGTGCCCGCTCGACTTCTTCGACGGTGAGGAACGGCGGCAGCACCCGGAGCACCTGGGGGGCGAAGAGGCTGCCGGCGAGGACGTCGCGGGCCGCGCCCTCGGCCACGACCTCGCCGTCGCCGAGGACGACGGCGCGGGTCGTACACCGGGCCGCGAGCTCGATGTCGTGGGTGGCGAGCACGACCGCGCCCCCGCCGGCCGCGTGCGCGGCGACGGCGGCTTCGAGGGCCGAGCGTGAAGCCGCGTCCATCCCCCGCGTCGGCTCGTCGAGCAGCAACACCTCGGCCCCACCGACGGCGACGGCGGCGATGGCCACCCGCTGGCGCTCGCCCCCCGAGAGGCTGCGGGGATGGCGGTGGCCGCAACCGTCGAGCCCCAGCGCGACCAGCCAATGCTCGACCTCGCCGGTGTCGTGACGGCCGAGCAACCGCAGCGTCTGTTCGAGCTCACGGCGAACGGTGGGCGCGAACAACAGGCTGTTCGGGTCCTGGGGGACGTAGGCCATCGGGCCGTGGGTCTCGACGGTGCCGTGGGCGATGGGCTGCAGCGTCGCCAAGGCCCGCAACAACGTGGTCTTGCCGGCGCCGTTGCGGCCGAGCAGGGCGACGACCTCGCCCGCGGCCACGTCGAGGTCGACGCCGCCGAGTACCCGCCGGCCGCCGAGGTCGACGGCAAGCCCGCGTGCGGTGACGAGGGCGCGTCCCGGCGCCGCCG
>JAXDPV010000261.1:0-13661 GCA_034668185.1 Actinomycetota bacterium | reverse complement strand
CGCGTCCTCGACGAGGACGGCGACCTCGGCCTCGTCGGTGTCGCCGAGCCGGTCGTAGCGGGCCACGGCGACGATCTCGCCGTCGGCTTCGGCCACCAGGGCCTCACGGCGGCCGTGGTCGACGTTGGTGAGGAAGGCGAGGTCCTTGGCCGACGGCTCCTTCACCGGGCGGAAGAACCGCTTGTAGATCGTTTCCTGCGAGAGCCGGGAGAACATCCGCCGGAGCGCCTCGCTGTCGTCCGGGGTCATGGGCCGCACGTCGTAAGTAGGTCGCACACGGGCTGCAACCCCGTTCGTGCGCGATGCAGGCCGCCGCCGGGTGTGAGATGCGTCACCGCACTACCGTGCGCCGCCATGGGTGTGGTCGTTGCCATCGACGCCGGGACGACGGGCGTGCGGGCCTTCGCCGTCGACGAGGCCGGCCAGCCGGTCGGGTGGTCATACCGCGAGTTCCCGCAATATTTCCCCCAGCCCGGTTGGGTCGAGCACGACGCCGGCGAGATCTGGGACGCGGTGCGTTCGACGTTGGCCGAGCTGGTCTCCACGCTCGGCGACGGCGTGACCATCGCGGCCATCGGCATCACCGACCAGCGGGAGACGGTGGTGGTCTGGGACCGGCGCACGGGCAAGCCCTTGCACCGCGCCATCGTGTGGCAGGACCGGCGCACCGCGGCCCGTTGCGACGCGCTGCGGGAAGCCGGCGCCCTCGACCTCGTCCGCCCGGCCACCGGCCTCGTCCTCGACCCCTACTTCTCGGCGTCGAAGCTCGAGTGGCTGTTCTCGGCCGGCGGTGGCGGGTTGACGCCCGGGCCCGACGTCGCCTTCGGCACCGTCGACAGTTGGGTGTTGTGGAACCTGACCGGCGGCGCGGTCCACGCAACCGATCCCTCGAACGCCAGCCGCACGTTGCTCTACGACATCCGTTCGTTGTCGTGGTCGGACGAGCTGCTGTCGTTGTTCGACGTGCCGGCGTCGGTGCTGCCTTCGGTGCTGCCGTCGAGCGGGCGTTTCGGCGTCACCGTCGACGGGTGCGGCGTGGCCGCCGGCATCCCGGTGAGCGGCATCGCCGGCGACCAGCAGGCTGCGCTCTTCGGCCAGGCCTGCTTCACGCCCGGCATGACGAAGAACACCTACGGCACCGGCAGCTTCGTGCTGATGAACGTGGGCCCTTCGTGCCCGCCGCCGGTCGACGGGTTGTTGACCACGGTGGCGTGGGTGTTGGCCGACGGCACCACGGCGTACGCGTTGGAGGGCGCCATCTTCGTGACCGGCGCCGCGATCCAGTGGTTGCGCGACGGGCTCGGCGTGATCTCGTCGGCGGCCGAGATCGGCCCGCTGGCGGCCACCGTCAACGACACCGAGGGCGTGTACCTCGTGCCCGCCTTCACCGGCCTCGGCAGCCCGCACTGGGACCCGTACGCGCGGGGCACCTTGCTCGGACTCACCCGCGGTGCGGGGCGTGGTCACCTGGCCCGGGCGGTCGTCGAGGCGATGGCGTACCAAACCCGTGACGTGGTCGACGCCATGAGCGCGGCCTCGGGTCATCGGGTCGAGGCCCTGCGGGCCGACGGCGGGGCTTCGGTGATGGACCTGCTGTTGCAGTTGCAGGCCGACCAGTTGCAGGTGCCGGTCGACCGGCCGGTGGTGCAGGAGACGACGGCGTTGGGCGCGGCCTACCTCGCCGGCCTGGCCGAGGGCGTGTGGTCGTCGTGCGACGAGATCGCCTCGCAGTGGGCGCTCGAGGCCCGCTTCGAGCCCAAGGCGTCGGCCTCGGCGGCCAACGGTCGCTACGCCGGCTGGCAGCGCGCCGTCGAACGCTCGCGCGGCTGGGCGACTACCGGCTAGATGTACTCGGCCATCAGGTTGGTGACAGCCGGCTGGTCGGCGGTTGGCCTCCGAGTGCGCTGTGGCGGCGTTGATTGTTGTAGGTCTTGAGCCAGGGTGCGAGGGCGGCGGTGCGTTGGTCGTTGGTGGTGAAGACGTGCCGGTAGGCCCACTCGGCTTGGAGGGTCCGGTTGAAGCGCTCCACTTTCCCGTTCTGCCAGGGGCAGTGGGGTTTGATGAGGACGTGTTTGGCGCCGAGTTGGTCGAGGAGCTCGGCGAGGCGGTTGCTGTGGGTGTAGTTCCAGGCGTTGTCGGTCATCACGGCGTCGATGCGGGTGATGCCGGCGGCGGCGAGCTCGGCGATGGCCCGCTCGAGGAAGGCGGCGGTGGTGGCGGCGTTCTCGTCGGCGAGGATCTCGGAGTAGGCGAAGCGGCTGTGGTCGTCGACGATCGAGTGGACGAAGTCGAGGCCGATCTTCGCCTTCTTCTGGGCTGAGGTCTGGCCCATGGCTCGACCGTGGGCGCGCCATCCGCCGCCGTCGGGGATCCGCCCGATCTTCTTGACGTCCATGTGCAACAGCTCGCCTGGCCGGTCGCGTTCGTAGCGGACGGCGGTCGATTTCGACGAGCGGATCACCTCGCCGGTCATCGGGTCGCAAGCCGCGAGGAGCGGAACGCCGTAGCGGCGCAGGATCCGCCCGACTGTCCGTGGTGAGACGCCGAGTTCGGCGCCGAGCCAGTCCTGGCCTCGGCGGTGCTCGAGGCGTGCCACGATCACCCGCCGCTCAACGCGGCGTGGTGTCTTGTTCGGAGTGCGGTAGGGACGCGACGAGCGGTCACAGAGGCCAGCCTCGCCCTCGGTGTCGAAGCGGGTGACCCACCGGTGGGCGCACTGGCGGGAGACGCCCATCGCCTTGGCCACATGGGCGATCGGCATGTGCTGTTCCCGGACCCGCTGCACGAGCAAACGGCGGCCATGGAACGTCAAACGAGCGTTACGGTGACCCACGAAGACCTCCGGGAGGTGAAGACGCCTATCTCCACTGCACCGGAGGTCTTCGCTTTAGGTCAACGACCTGTCACCAACGTCCAGGCCGAGTACAGCTAGACGGCGCTGGGGTGGAGGCGGAGGGCGGACCCGCGGGCGAGCTCGGTCCACCGGAGGTCGGCGATGCGGGCCAGGGCCGAGAGTTGCTGGCGCTCGCGTTGGCGCACGGGGCGGCCGGGGCGGCCGAGCACGACGTCCAGGCCGGAGCGGGCCAGGCGGGCCCAGGCGATGTCGTCGGGTCCGCTGGCGTCGGAGGTGGTGCGGCTGCCGGCGACGAAGGCGGTGATCCACGGGGCCGGGGGGACCTCGCCGACGGCGGCGTGGATGCTCCCGGCGTCCTCCTCGACGACCGCGGCCCACATGGCCTCGAAGTCGGCGGCGGCGTGGACGACCAGGGCCGCGAGCACGTCCTCGGGCGAGGTCTGCTCGGCGAGGTACGCCGCGGTTTCGAGGGCGGCGAGGCGGGGATCGGGGATGGCGCCGGCCGCGACCGGCCTGAGGTCTTCGACCGCCACCCCGTCGACCTCGCCGATCTCGTGGACGAGGAGGGGCACGAGCGAATCGTCGGGCAGGGTGACCACCAGTTCGTCGATGGCCAGGCCTGCGCCCCGCTCCAGGATGTCGATGCCGATGAGGTCGCCGCGCACCGCGCCGATGCGGCTGGCCACGGCCCCGAGGGCGCCCGGGCGGTCGGGTATCCAGATGCGCACGACGTAGGTGCTCATGGCTGCGACCCTACGGGGCCAATGTGAATGCCCGGTTTCGGTAACGCGACGATCAGCCGACGACGGCGGCGATCTTGGCCGGCTCGGCCTCGATCTCGCTCTCGGTCCCCTTGCGCTTGGCGTAGGCGTTCACGTACTCCTGGCCGCTGAGCTCGCGCAGCTCGAACATGATCTCGTCGGTGATCTGGCGGAGCACGAGGGGGTCGTCGGCCCGGTCGTAGAAGCGGCTGAAGTCGAGGGGCTTGGAGAAGCGAACCGTGATCGGCATGAACAAGCGGGGGATCACCTGGCCGATGGGCTGGGCCTCGCGGGTGCCGATGCAGGCGACGGCGACCACCGGCACCTTGCACTGCAGCGCCAGGCGGGCGACGCCGGTGTGGCCCTTGTAAAGGCGGCCGTCGGGCGACCTCGTGCCCTCGGGGTAAATGCCGAACAGGCCGCCGGCGTCGAGGACTTCCTTGGCCGATTCGAGGGCCCGTTGGCTCGCCGATCCGCCGCCCCGCTTGATCGGGATCTGGCCAACGGCCCGGAAGAACCACGCCGTCTTCGGGTCTTCGAAGTATTCGGCCTTGGCCACGAACGTGACCCGGCGGCGCACCACGAGGGGCAGGAAGAACGAGTCGCAAACCGCCAGGTGGTTGCCGGCGAGGATGGCGCCGCCGTCGGTGGCGACGTGCTCGAGGCCCTCGACCCGGACCCGGAACAGGAACCGGAAGAGGGGGGTCAACACGGCCTTCACGATCCAGTACGCCATCTGCCCGTGAGCGTACTTCGATACCGATCGTCCGAATCCCCCGGGCAGGCACTGTTCAACGAGCCGTAACCCGCGCGGCCCCGCCTGGGTCCTTGTGGCGACTTGACCGCACGGTCTAGTTTCGCCGCCGTGGACCGCCGGCTCACCCAGCGAGGCAAGGACCGTCGTCGTCAGTTGATGGACTTCGCCGCCCATCGTTTCGCCGAGAACGGCTATCACCCCACGTCGGTCGCCGAGATCGTGCAGGGCATGGGCGTGGGCAAGGGCGTCTTCTACTGGTACTTCTCCTCCAAGGAGGAGCTGTTCCAGGAGATCCTGCGCGAGGCCCAGACCGACCTGCGCCGGCGCCAGCAGCAACTGGTGATCGAGAGCGACGACCCGGTGCAACGCATCGAAGGCGGCATCCGGGCGACCATGCAATGGCTCGCCGACCACCGATACCTGATCTCGCTGCTTCAGTTCGCGGCCAGCGAAGACCGGTTCGCTCCCGTGCTGCGCCGCAACCAGGACGTGTCGGTCGCCGACGTGGCCCGCCACGTCAAGGACGGCATCGTCGCCGGCCGCATCCGCGACACCGACCCGCTGGTGCTGTCCCACGCCATCGTCGGCGTCACCAACCACCTGGCCCGCGCCTTCATCTTCGAACGCAACGAACCGGCCGACGTCGTGGCCGACGCCGCCATCGCCTTCTGCCGGTCAGGCCTCCTCGGCACCGACCACTGAGCCCAAACGGCCGCGGAGGAACGCCTGCTCGGCTTGGTTGGCGGTGAGATCGAGGGCGCGCCGGTAGGCGGAGGCGGCGTCGTCGGCGCGGCCCAGCCGGCGCAACAGGTCGGCTCGTGTGGAGTGGAAGAACTGGTAGCCGTCGAGGTCGGCCGCCAGCGCGTCGACCAACGCCAGGCCTTCCTCGACCGAGCGGGCCATGGCCACGGCGACGGCGGCGTTGAGGCGCACGACCGGCGTCGGTTGGATGGTCGAGAGGGCGGCGTAGAGGCCGGCGATCTCGGTCCAGTCGGTGTCGGCGGCCGCGGCGGCGTCGGCGTGGACCGCGGCGATGGCGGCTTGCAGTTGGTACGGGCCGGGGTGGCGGCGGCGCAACGCCGACTCGACCAGAGCGAGGCCTTCGTCGATGGCGGCGCGGTCCCAGCCCGAGCGGTCCTGGTCGGCGAGCAACACCATGCGGCCGTCGCTGTCGACGCGCGTCGACGAACGGCTGTCCTGCAATAGGAGGAGCGCGAGCAGGCCCAAGGCTTCGGGCTCGTCGGGCATCAACGCCGCCACCAGCCGGGCCAACCGCACGGCGTCGGCACACAACGCCGAGCGCACCAACGCAGGACCGGCCGACGCGTTGTAGCCCTCGTTGAAGACGAGGTAGATGGTGGCCAGCACCTCCTGGACCCGGTCGGGCAGCACCGAGTCGGGCGGGATGCGGAACGGGATCGAGGCGGCCCGGATCTTCTTCTTGGCCCGCACCAGCCGCTGGGCCATGGTGGCCTCGGGCACGAGGAAGGCACGGGCGATCTCGGCCGTGGTCAAGCCGCCGACCAACCGCAACGTCAGCGCGATCTGGGCTTCGGGGGCCAACGCCGGATGGCAACACGTGAACAGCAGGCGCAACTGGTCGTCGGCGATCGTGGTCATCGCGGGCTCGTCGGGCGGGAGGGCCGCCAACCGTTCGAGCTCGGCCACCTTGACCGAACCGACCCGATCGCGCCGCAAGCGATCGAGCGCCCGGTTGCGGGCGGTGGTGGTGATCCACGCCCCCGGGTTCGACGGCACGCCGGCCACGGGCCACCGCTCCAGGGCCACCACGAAGGCATCGGCCACGGCCTCTTCGGCCAGGTCGAGGTCGCCGAAAGCGCGCACGAGGGCGCCGACCGCTCGTGCGTGCTCCCGTCGGAAGACGTCGTCGAGGCCTACTCGAACTCCATCACCGGGCGAACTTCGATCGAACCCACCTTGGCGCCGGGGATGCGGGAAGCGACGTCGATGGCCGCGTCGAGGTCCTTGGCGTCGATCATGTAGTAGCCGCCGAGCTGCTCCTTGGTCTCGGCGAACGGGCCGTCGGTCGTGAGCGTCGCGCCCTCGCGCACCCGCACGGTCGTGGCCGTGGCCGTGGACTGCAAAGCGTCGCCGCCGAGCATCATCCCGGAGTCGGCGAGCCACTTGGTGTAGTCCTCGTACTCCGTCATCATGACCTTGCCTTCCTCGGGGGAGGACGGCTGGTTGGCGGTCTCGGACGTGTAGATCAGCAGGAGATATCTCATGCCTCTACGACGAACGGGCCGGGCCGGGATCGACAGCCATCTACAGCTTGGTGAGCGTGCGCCGCAGGTTGCGGATGGCCTGGGCCGTGCGCTGCTCGTTCTCCAGGAGGGCGAAGCGGACGTAGCCCTCGCCGCCCGGGCCGAAGCCGAAGCCGGGCGAGGTGGCCACGTGGGCCTCCTTCACCAGCAGGGTGGCGAACTCGAGGCTGCCCATCTCCCGGTAGGGCTCGGGGATGGGGGCCCACACGAACATGGTCCCCTTGGGCGGCTCGACGGCCCAGCCGATGCGGTTCAGCCCCTCGATGAGGGCGTCCCGCCGCACCTGGTAGATCTCGTTGACCTGCTTCGGGTACTCCTGGGCCTCGTTCATGGCGACGGTGGCCGCGATCTGGATGGGCTGGAAGGTGCCGTAGTCGAGGTAGCTCTTGAGCTTGGCCAGGGCGTTGACGATCTCGGCGTTGCCCACCAGGAACCCGACCCGCCAACCGGCCATCGAGAACGACTTGGTCAAGGTGTAGAGCTCGACCGAGACCTCCTTGGCCCCCGGCACCTGCAGGATCGACGGCGGCTTGTACCCGTCGTAGGACGTGTCGGAGTAGGCGAAGTCGTGCACGAGGACGACATCGCGCTCGCGGGCCCAGTCGACCAGCCGCTGCATCCACGCCAGGTCGACGCAGGCCGTCGTGGGGTTGTGGGGGAACGAGAGGATCAGCACCCGGGGCTTGGGCCACTGCGTCTCCCACGCCTCGACCAGGTTGGCGAAGAAGTCCTCCCCCGGGCCGATCCTTATCTGCTGTACGTCGGCCCCGGCGAACAGCGGGGCGTAGATGTGGATCGGGTAGCTCGGGCTCGGGACGAAGGCGCTGTCGCCCGGGCCGAGCAGCACCCACATGAGGTGGGACAGCCCTTCCTTGGCGCCGATGGTGGTGACGATCTCGCGCTCGGGATCGAGGTCGACGGCCCAGTTGCGCTGGTAGAGGTCGGCCACCGCCTCCCGCAGCTTGGGGATGCCCCGGCTCAGCGAGTAGCGGTGGTTGCGGGGGTTGTGGACCGCCTCGGCCAGCTTGTCGACGGCGATGTCGGGCGAGGGGATGTCGGGGTTGCCGAACCCGAAGTCGAGGACGTCGTCGCCTGCTCGGCGGGCCTGCGTCTTGAGGTCGTTGATGATCGTCAAGACATACGGCGGCAGGCCGTTGATGCGGCGGAACTCCATGAGGGCAGGCTAACGGAGCCTGGCCATCGCCTCCGCGACCATTTCCACCGCCGGACGGGGCGCTTCTCCGTAGGGCGGGCCGACCACGGCCCAGGTCGCGCCGGCGTCGTCGAGGCGGCGGAGGAGGTCGGCCGTCTCGGCAGGCGACGCCGGGCCGATGCCGCCCCACGTGACCTCGATGCCGGTCGCGACCTCGGCCGCGACCTCGGCCGGGTCGACGCCCCACAGGTTGAGGGCGTCGGCCTCGGCGTGGGCCACGGCCCGCACCGCGGGCGACGTGCCGCCGACCCACGTGGTGACGCCGATCGACCTGACCCGCCGGCAGGCGTCGGCCAGGTCGGCGAGGCGGGCTTCGAGGGGCTCGAAGGCGACACCGAGGGCCTGGTTCTCGGCGATCGAGAGGCGGTCGCCGGTGCCCAGGCCGGCGACCAGGCGGTCACCGACCATGCGGTGGAGGGACTCGAAGTTGTGGGCCAGCACGGCGTTGGCCAGCAGGCTGACCCGGGCCACCAGCGACCCCAACGTCACCTGCTCGGTCTCGGCGCTCAACGCCCCCAGCATCGGCCACACGTTGTGGGCCGGCCGCTCGGGATGGCCGATGGCCCACACGTGGTCGAACACGAACACCCCGTCGAGCCCCGCCTCCTCGGCCACCCTCGCGGCCTCGATCGCCGGCTCCACCGACGGCCGGAACTGCGGCAGCGTCACCCCGACCTTCACCCCGCGGCCCCTCCCCCCGCCGTTTTGGGTGCCAGATCTGACGCCAGGGCGTGAGCTGGGGCACCCAAAAGCGAGGTGCGGGCGAGGAGGGCGGCGCCGATGGCGCCGGCGCGCTCGCCGAGCTCGGCGGCGACGATGGCGACGGGGGGGCGGTGGTCGGCGCCTTCGAGGAGGTCGTTGAAGGCCGAGCGGACGGGGTTCAACAACACTTCGCCGGCCTCGACCAGGCCGCCGCCGAGGACGAAGAGCTCGGGGTCGAAGGCGTTGGCCAGGTTGGCCAGGCCGAGCGCGACCCACCAGGCGAAGGCGGCCATCACCTCGACAGCCTCGTGGTCGCCTTCGGCCGCGGCCGCGGTGACGTGCTCGCCCTTCACGTGCTCGGCGTCCCCGCCGGCGAGGGCGACGACCCGCGATGCCCGGCCCGCGAGCGCGGCCTCGCGAGCGATGCGGCCGAGTCCGCTGCCCGAGGCGAAACGCTCCCAGCACCCCCGCTGGCCGCACGGGCACGGGGGCCCGTGGGGGTCGACGACCATGTGGCCGATCTCGCCGGCGAAGCCGTGGTGGCCGCGGAACAGGCGGCCGCCCAACACCATGCCGCCGCCGATGCCGGTGCCCAGGGTGACGAGCAGCACGTGGTCGGACCGCCGGCCGGCGCCGAGCTCGCGCTCGCCCCACCCGGCGCAACTGGCGTCGTTCTCCACCACCACCGGCACCGGGAGACGCGCACCGACCCGGCCGGCGATGGGTACCTCCGTCACCCCCGGCAGGTTGGGCGCGAACCGCAACACGCCCTCGTCGTCGACCAGGCCCGGCGCACCGATGCCGACCGCGCCGATGGCGCCCGCGGCACGGGCGATCAAGCGATCGGCGACCTCGGCCAGGGTGTCGACGATGGCGTCGGCGCCGATCGGCGTCGGCACCCGCTCCTCGTCGACCACGTTGCCGCCATCGTCGACCACGACCCCGAGGCACTTGGTCCCCCCGAGGTCGAGGCCGACGGTGGACGCCACCGCTAGAACCGCAACAACGCACCGATGCGGCCGGCGACGTCGAGGTCGGCGTTGCCGACGACCATCTCGACGTGGCACGACTGCAGCAGCGCCTCTTCCACGGCTTCCTCGACGACGTCGTCGACGAAGGTCATCTCGCCGTCGCAGCGCGAGCACCTCCGCCCCTTGGCCGACACCAGCAGGCACGAGCCGCAGCGCCACCCTTCGGCCTCGAAGCCGTCGGACACGATGAGGGTGTCGACCCGCCGCTCGCACAGCGCGGCCAAGGTGGCCTCGAGGCCGGCGACGCCGCCCCGTCCCGCGCCCGCGGCCTCGCGCATCCGGGTCACGACCGCGGCCTCCTTCTCCCGCTCGAGGCGCTCCTCGACCTCGAGGGCGGCGGCGACGATCGCGCTCTCGGACGAGTTGGTCGGCAGCGACACGTGGGCCGCGACCCGCTCCTTGAGGTACGAGTGGAGGTCGGCGTCGATGTCGTGGATGACCTCGGGCCCGGCGCACACGACCAGGTGGTCGAACGGGTGCTGCTTCCACGCTTCGAAGGCCACGGCCGCGGCCCGCTTCACGTGGCGGCGGGCGGCTTCCGCGAGGTGGCTGCGCAGGGGCTCGCCCCGATCGCCCTCGCCGGGCTCGTCGTCGTTGCGGGGCAACTCGTCGAACAACTCGCTCTTGTCGACCAGGCGGGTGAGCTCGAACACGAACATGCGGGCCCGCTGCTTGTCGACCAGCAGCATCCCGAGGCCCGGGTAGTTGTCGACCACCGTTTCCAGTTGGCGCACGTGGGGCGACTGGTTGACGACGAGGTGGTCCTTGACCCGGACCGGGAGCTCGAACGTCTCCCACAGCGCGTCGCCGCAACTGAAGAGGGCCAACCCCCGTGTCCTCGACCGGTCGAGACCCCGACGCACGTGGGCCGCGATGCGTTCGAGGTCGGGGACGGCCTCCTTGTGGCCGTTGGCCGACGCCGCGTCGATCGCGTCGCGCACCATGTGGTCGATGCGGCTCTCGACGTCCTGGAAGCGTGGCCACCGCTTCCCGTCGACATCGAGATAGGCGGTTACGACCGGTCGGTCCGACGCCTTGAAAGACGCCAGATTGCGGATGGACTCCTCGCTCAGCAGGGTCACATCACCTCCAGGGTTCGTGGTTCACCTCGTCACTGTCCGGACGGCGACCCCGTTGCTGCCGAGGCGTTGCGCCCATTCCCCCACCTGCCCGTCGTCACCGAGGACGACGACCTGCACTGTGGCTGCGGCCCGTTCGAGCAGGCCGAGCATCCGGTTGGCCGCCGGCGGTTTCAGGCCCGCGACCGCGCTGGCGTCGAACAGCAGCGGCAGCGGGCCACCGGCCGCGGCCCGGAGGGCGGCGACCCGGGCGAGCACGTAGAGCTCGGCTTCCATGGCCACCACCGCGCTCAGGTCGACGGCGCCGTTGGACTGCGTGGCGGGCTCGGGCTCGGGCGCGGGCTTGGGCGGCGGGGCGTCGGCGATGCGCTGATGGATCGCCGCCAGCTCGGCTTCGGCCCGCGCGACCTTGGTCTCGTTCTCGGCCACGGCCCTGCGCCTGGCCTCGACCTCGCCTTCGGCGGTGGCCACGCGGGCCGCCCTGGCCTTGGCGTCGATCTCCCGTTGGCGGGCGCCGGCCAGCTCGGCCTCGGCCGACCGCTCGGCGGCTTCGGCCTCGAACGCGGCCGCGGCCAGCGCGCTGAGGGGGTCGGCGCCGCTCGACGCCGCCGGCGGTTCGCCCTCGCCCTCGGCCCCGGCCCCGGCGTCGTCGGTCGTCGGAGGAGCGAGCTCGGCCTCGACGGCCTGCATGGCGGCGTCGATGGTGGCCAGCTCGGCCTCGAGCACGGCCCGCAGCTCCCGCTGGGCCGGCGACGACTCCAGCCAGGCCAGGGCCACGGCCTCGAGGTCGTCGCCCTCCACCACGTCGGCCCCGACCCGCCCGAGGGCGAGGGCCAGCTCCTGTTCGGCCCAGACGGTGTCGACCACGATCTCGAGGTGGCCCCGCAGCACGCCGTCGAGCTCGCCGTCGTCGACCTCGCGGCCGATGAGGGCGAAGGCGGCGGTGCGGATGTCGGCCTGCTCCTCCTTGGCCGCCGTCCACTCGGGCGAGGCCTGGCCGCCGTGGAGCTCCTCCCACACGGCCTCGGCGTCGGCCAGCGCCGCCCGGGCCCGCTCGATGCGGTCTTCGCCGGGGGCGTCGCCGTCGACGGCCGGCGCCAGCCGCTGCAGGTACTCGCCGTAGCTGGACACGCCCAGGGACGCGAGGGCCGCCGACTCCTGGGCGTGGGCCTGGTCGAGGCGGCGCCGGTTGAGGCGGCTGCCCTTGCGCATGGCCTTCTGCTCGGCGTCGAGGACCTCGCGGTGGGCCCGGTCGAGGGCTTCGATCTTGACCTTGTCGACGACGATCTGGCCAGGGCCCGACTCGGCTTCGGCCAGCGCTTCGCGGGCCTCCTGGAGGGCCGCGAGCGCGGGCGTGACCAACCACTCGGGCGGCTGGGGCGGCTGGGGCAGGGCCGCGAGCTTGTCGAGGATCGCGTTCCAGCGGTCGGCCAGCTCGGCCGCCTGGGTCGAGGGCTTGGGCTTGACCTGCTGCAGGCGGCGGAGGCCTTCGAGGGCTTGGGCGACCGGGGCCGGGTCGCCGGGGTCGCCGGCTTCGACCATGCGCACCACGACCTCGGCCCTCGACGACTCCAGGTCGGCGTGGCGGGCGAGGAGGGCGTCGCGGGCGGCGTTGGCCTCGGCAGCGTGGGCGGTGCGGGCCGCGGACTGGGCCCGCTCGGCCTCCTGGGCCTCGTTGAGGTTGTGCCTGGCCGCGGCCGCGCCCGCCTGGGCCGCTTCGAGCTGGCCTTCGAGCATGGCCACCCGGGCCACGACGTCGTGGTCGCCGTCGGCCGGCGGGCCCGAGGCGTGGGCCTCGGCCAGGCGCTCGGTGGCCGCGCCCAGCGCCCGCTCGGCCTCGGCCAACGTCTGCTTGGCCGCCTCGAGGGCACGGGTGGCCGGGCCCGGATCGGGCGTCGGTTCGGGCTCGGGCTCCGGTTCGGGCGCGGGTGCGGGTTCGGGCGTGGCCGCTTTGGCCCCGGGCAGGTCGAGGGCGAACAGGGCCATGGTGGCGGTGGCCCCGCTGAGGCCGAGCTCGCGGGCCAGCTCGGGCGTGAGCCGGCGGCGCTGGCCATCGACCTCGACCTCGACCTCGAACCCGGCGTCGGGCCCGCCCCGGAAGGCGGCCAGGAGGCCGTCGGCCAAGCGGCGGCGGGCGGCGTCGTCGAGCCCGCCCACGACCGTCACCTTGGGGTGGATCTTGATGGCGTCGGCCCCTTTGGGCCGGAGCTGAACGAGGATCACGACACCCGGATCCGGGTGACGCGGGTGGCCGGGTCGGCGGCCTCGTCCGGGGCGGCGGCGCCCGGCGCCCGAGCAGCTTCGGCGAAGGCCGAGGCCAGCACCGCGGCCGACGCTGGGTCGCGCACCAGGTCCTCGGCCACGTCGAGGAACGCCTTCATCGCCGAGATGACCTCGATGGCCGCCGCCTGCAGGTGCTCGACGCCCTCCCGTGCCCGCTCCTCGTTCACTCCGTCTCCGTCTCCTCGTCCGTCCCGAAGGTGACTTCCAACCGGTCGCCCACCATCGTCGCGCCCCGGACGGGCCGCCGCCGCAAGGAGTCGGGCAGGACCACGGCCCGGCGGTGCGACCCGACCCGCACGAGCAGCTCGCCGTGCTTGCGCCCGAGGTCGAGGTCGTCGCGGTCGGCGAAGGGCAGCTCGATGGACAGGATGGGCTGGCCGTCCCTCGTCTCTACCCGCAGCGGGCACCCGGTGTGCAGGACGTCGGCCGGGTCGGTGACGCCGTAGACGACGTCGGCCAGGGCGCGGAGGGCGTCGAGGCCGATGGGCTCTTCCGACGCCAGCTCGACCTTCAGCACCGGCACCGGGGCGAAGCCGGCCTCGATGGCTTCGAGGTGCTCGGCGTGGGCTTCCTTCCACGCCTTGAACCACGGGTCGGTGACGGCCTCGGGCAGCAGCCGGTTGGCGATCACGGCGTCGACGGCATAGCCGTAGAGGGAGAGGTAGGTCGCGGTGCGGCGGGCCTCGGCGATCACCA
>JAXDPV010000260.1:0-10879 GCA_034668185.1 Actinomycetota bacterium | reverse complement strand
CCCTCGGGGAACATCACGCCACCGCCGGGCTGCCGAGCACGAGGATGGCCATGTCGTCGCGCGGTTGGCCGCCGACGAACTCGGTGACGGCCTGCTCGAGGCGGGCCACGACCTCGGGAGGTTGCTGGCCGGCGCAGCCTTCGAGGACCTTGCGCACGCCCTCGACGCCGAAGAGCTCGCCTTCGCGCCTCGCCTCGGTGAGGCCGTCGGTGAACAGCACGATGAGGTCGCCCGGCCGGACGTCGTAAGTGACGACGAACAGGTCGACGTCGGGCACCACGCCGAGGAGCGTTCCCGGGCGGCCCATGGCCTCGACTTCGCCGGTGGCCCGCACCAGCATCGGCAGCGGGTGGCCGGCGAGGCAGACGCGGGCCCGCAGGCGGTCGCCGGTCGGCTGCAAGGTGAGCAGGCACATGGTGAGGAAGCGCTCGCCCTCGCGCAGGATGGCTTCGTTCAACGTGCGCAGCACCTGCTTGGGGTTGCGCAACGTCAGCGCGCCGGCGCGCACGGTGTAACGGGCCAGGGCGGTGAGCGTGGCCGCGCCGGAACCCTTGCCCTGCACGTCCCCGATGGCCACGCCCCAACCTGCGCCCCGCAACGGGAACAGGTCGTAGAAGTCGCCGCCCACCAGGACGGTGTCGCCCGGCGTGCGGTAGGTGGCGGCCACCTCGAACGGCCCGGTGGTCGGCAGCGCCGGCGGCAACAAGCTGCGTTGCAGGGTGGCCGCGATCTCCCGTTGGGTCTCGTACGCCCGGGCGTTGTCGAGGGCGAGGGCGGCCCGCCGGGCCAGGTCGGACGCGACCCGCAGGTCGGCTTCGTCGTACGACGGTTGGCCGTCGCCGCGAGCGAAGGTGATGGCCCCGAGGGTGCGGCCGCGGGCCGACAGGGGCACGACCATCGCGCTGGCGAAGCCGAGGGTGAGCAACAACTGGTTGTACTCGTCGCCGTGGGTCGTGGTGGCGAGAACGGCGTCGTCGACCACGGCCACCAGTTGGGGCTCGCCGGTGCGGATGACGAGGGGCACGCCGGTGGGCGCGTCGGGATTGTGGGGGTAGCGGTCGCGTAGTTGCTGGGCCTGCAACTCCTTCACCGGATCGTTGTGGGCGACGGCCACCCGATGCACGGTGGTGCCGTCCTCGGCGACGATGGCGATGCTGCACCAGTCGGCCAGGGTGCGCACGGCCAGGCGGGCCAGGTGTACGAGGTTCTGGACGGCGTCGAGCGAGGTCAGCACCCGGCTGGCCTCGGCCAGCAGCGCCAGCCGTTGCTGCGCCTGCCTCGCCTGGTCGGCGGCCCGCCGCAGCTCGACCTCGGTCATCACCGACGCCGCCAGCTCCTCCAGGATCTCGATGTCGTCGTCGCTCCACTTGTGGGGCTCGTTGTCGATCACGCAGAAGGAGCCCAGGACGTGGCCGCCGTCGCCGACGAGGGGCACGCCGGCGTAGGCCCGCACGCCGAGGCCGGTGATGGCCAAGTTGCCCCGCACCCGGTCGTCGTCGAGCGAATCGGGGATGACGAGGGGCTCGCCGCCGGTGACGACGTGTTGGCAGAACGAATGGCTCAGCGGCGTCTCCCGCTCGGTGGCGGTGGGCTCGGCCAGGCCGATGGCGCTCTTGAAGAACTGCCGCTGGTCGTCGACCAGCGAGACCAGCGCGACGGGCGCGCCGAGCAGGCGGGCCGCGAGCTTGGCCAGGCGGTCGAAGTTCTCCTCCGCCGGCGAATCCAGGAGACCGGTTGCCCGCAGGGCGGCGAGGCGCGCCGGGTCGGTGAGTTCCCCGGCGTTCGCCATGCGGTCCACGCTAGTTGCGCGCGGCCGGCCTCTTCGCCTTCCACTTGGGCTTGTACTTCGGCTTCTGGTTCGGCCGGTGCGAAGCCGGCGCCTTGCCCGCGGGGCCGGCGGGACCACCGAACCCGAGCAGGCGTTGCAGCCGGCGGGTGGCTTCGCCCGTCTGGCCCTCGGTCACGAACGAGACCACGACGCCGTCGGCGCCGGCCCGTCCGGTGCGGCCCGAGCGGTGGACGTAATCCTTCACGTCGGCCGGCGGGTCGAAGTGCACGACGCAGCCGACGTCGTC
The DNA here is from genome assembly GCA_034668185.1 of Actinomycetota bacterium. Taxonomy (GTDB): domain Bacteria; phylum Actinomycetota; class Acidimicrobiia; order Acidimicrobiales; family CADCTF01; genus DATLED01. Next base: position 8,804 of record JAXDPV010000260.1, on the reverse strand, counting down.
GACGTGGATGCCGCGGGCGGCGACGTCGGTGGCCACCAGGGCCTGCACCCGGCGCTGCTGGAACGACGCCAACGCCCGCTCGCGCTGCGATTGGCTGCGGTCGCCGTGGATGGCGACGGCCCGCACGCCCGACCGCTCGAGCTGGGTGGCGAGGCGGTCGGCCCCGTGCTTGGTGCGGCAGAAGACGATGCTCGAGCCGTGCTTGTCGACCAGCTCGACGGTGCGGTCGATGCGCTGCTCCCTCGGCGTTTCGAGGAAGAGGTGGGTCGTGCGGTCGTCGGCCGGCTCGGGCGCGGCGACCTCGCAGCGGACGGGCTCGTGCTGGTAGTGCTTGATGAGCACGTCGACGTCGCCGTCGAGGGTCGCCGAGAACAACAGCGTCTGGCGCTGCGGCTGGACCTGGTCGAGGATGCGCCTGACCTCGGGCAAAAAGCCCATATCGGCCATGCGATCGGCTTCGTCGATGACGACGAACTCGACCTCGTCGAGGATGAGGTTGCCCCGCCGCACGAGGTCGGCCAACCGGCCCGGGCAGGCGACGGCCACGTCGACGCCGCGGCGCAGGAGCTTGAGCTGGGGGGTGAAGCTGACGCCGCCGTAGAACGTGGCCACGCTGCGCTTGCGCACGTGGAGGAGGGGCGCGAGCTCCTTCTGGATCTGGGCCGCGAGCTCCCTCGTCGGCGCCAGGACGAGAGCCTTGGGGCGGGCGGGGCGGGCCCGGCCGACCTTTTCGGCCAGGGGCACGCCGAAGGCGAGGGTCTTGCCCGAGCCGGTGGGGGCCCGGCCGCAGACGTCTTGGCCCTGGAGGGCGGGGGCGATGGTGGCCGCCTGGATGGCGAACGGGTCGGTGATACCTCGCTCGGCGAGGCGGGCCACCATCTCGGCGGACACGCCGAGGTCGGCGAAGGTGGGTGTGGACATGGGAAGACTCCGGTTTCGATCTACGGGGCAGCGGCTTGGCCACTGGCTGTGCGGTGTTGCGATTCGCGCAGCTCGCCCGATTCGCCGGAGCCGTCCTCCCGTTAACAGCCGGGACGGCCCACGAGGGCAAGAGTACCAGCGTTCGGGCGCAACCTTGTAGACAGACGACGTGTACCGGTGGTTGGTCGTGGTCCTCGCCGTGGTCGCGACGACGTCCGCGTGTACGGCCCGCGAGCGAGGGGCGGCGGCCCCAACCGCGACCACCGCCGCTCCCCCGACCGCCGCTCCTCCGACCACCGCGGCCGGCTGCACGCCGGGGCGCACCCACGCCGCCGGTCAGACGAGCGAGACGTTCGCCGGTGGTCGCACCTACGTCCTCTACGTGCCCGCGGGTTACACCGGCGATCGGCCGGTGCCGGTGGTGTTCGAGTTCCACGGCCATGGTTCCAGCGCGGGCGCGCAGGTCGTCTACGGCGACTTCCGTGGCCTCGCCGACCGTGACGGCTTCGTGGTGGTCGCACCCGACGGCTTGGTGACCGCGGCCGACCCAGGGCGCCACTTCAACCTCTTCGAGGCGTCGGCCACCGAGGCCGACGACGTGGCCTTCACCGTCTCGTTGCTCGACCACCTGTCGTCGGTGCTCTGCGTCGACCGCCGGCGCGTCTACGCCACCGGCATGTCGAACGGCGGCGCTATGTCCTCCGCCCTCGCCTGCCGGGCCGCCGACCGCTTCGCCGCCATCGGCCCGGTCGCGGTGGTGTTGTACCTGCCCCAGTGCTCGGGCGCGGCCCGGCCGGTGCCGGTGGCCGGCTTCGCCGGGACGGCCGACCCGGTCGTGCCCTACGACGGCGGCCGGGTCAACTGCTGCAACAACCCGGTGCTGCCGTCGGCGCCCAAGTCGATGGCCGACTTCGCGGCCCACAACGGCTGCACCGGTTCGCCGGTCGAGACCCGGCCGTCGCCTTCGGTCCTGGTGCGCCGCTGGTCGGCCGGTTGCAAGGATGGCGCGGTGGTCGACTTCTACACGATCGAGGGCGGTGGGCACACGTGGCCGGGCGCGGCCGTCAAGCCGCCGACCCTCGGCGTGACGACCGACGAGATCAACGCCACCGAGGTGTTGTGGGCGTTCTTCCGCGACCACCCGATGCCCGCATGACGTTCGCGCCATGACGACGTTCGAGTTCGACGCCGACACCGCGGTCGTGCCCGTCGACGCCGGCGCCGGCCGGTGGCGGGCCACGATCACGCCCCGCTTCAACGTCGGGCCCAACCCCAACGGCGGCTACATCCTCGCCACCATGTTGCGCCCGCTCTTCGAGACGATCGGCAAGCCCGACCCGCTCACCGTCAGCGCCCACTTCCTCAGGCCCACGACGGTGGGCGAGGCCGACATCGACGTCGACGTCTTCCGCACCGGCCGCCGCCACGCCCACGCCGAGGTGCGGCTGGTGCAGGAGACCGAGCGGGTGCGGGCCATCGCCGCCTTCGGCGACCTGGCCGCGGCCGAGGGCCGCACCCTGGTGCGGGGCGCGCCGCCGGAGTTGCCGCCGCCCGACGAGTGCATCGTGCGCCGGCCGGTGATCGACATCGGCCAGCCGGCGATCATGGACCGCTTCGAGACCCGCTTCGCCCCGTCGACGCCGTGGATACTCGGCGAGCCCTCGATCGACACCGCCGTCACCGGCTGGATCCGCTTCGCCGACGGCCGCCCGGCCGACGTGGCCTCGCTGCCGCTGTTCGCCGATGCTTTCCCTCCGGCCGTCTTCGCCCTCGGCCGGGCCGGGTGGGTACCGACGATCGAGCTCACCGTCCACGTCCGGGCCCGGCCCGCGCCCGGGTGGCTGCGGGCCCGCTTCGAAACCCGCTTCCTCGTCGACGGCTATCTCGAAGAGGACGGCGAGCTCTGGGACGAGGACGGCCGCCTCGTGGCCGAGTCCCGCCAACTGGCCATGCTCCTCCAGCCGTGAGCTTCGCCGGCCCGGGGAATGCTGACCCGCGCTCACCGGGTTGGACGTGCCCGTGAAGGTCGAGATCTGGTCGGACGTGGTGTGCCCGTGGTGCTACATCGGCAAGCGCCGGTTCGAGACCGCCCTCGCCGGCTTCGAGCATCGTGACCAGGTCGAGATCGTGTGGCGCAGCTTCGAGCTCGACCCGTCGGCGCCAGCCGAGCGCACCGGCGACGGCCCCACCCGCCTGGCCGAGAAGTACGGCATCACCCACGAGCGGGCCCTGGCCATGCAACAGCACCTCACCGACGTGGCCGCCGAGGAGGGCCTCGAGCTCGACTTCGTCAGGGCGCGCGGCGGCAACACCTTCGACGCCCACCGGCTCTTGCACCTGGCCGCCGACCGCGGTCTGCAACCCGAGGTCAAGGAACGGTTCCTGCTTGGCTACTTCACCGAGGGCGAACCCATCGGCCAGCGCGATGCCCTCGTCCGCCTGGCCACCGACGCCGGCCTCGACCGCAACGAGGTCGTCGCCGTCCTCGACGGCGACGGCTACGCGGAGGCCGTCAGGGCCGACGAGGCCACCGCCCAAGCCCTCGGCGCCACCGGCGTGCCCTTCTTCGTGTTCGACCGCGCCTATGCCGTCGGCGGGGCCCAATCCCCCGACGTGTTCGCCCAGGTTCTCGCCGAGGCCTACGCCGCCGCCCACCCGGCCACCACCATCGCCGGCTGAACCAGCTAGGGCTGCAACAGCTTCCCCAGCCGGGCGGTGGCGATGCGCACCCCGACGACCCCGACCACCGCCAAATACGCGGCGTGGGCAACGGTCGACCAGTCGACCCCGCCGAGCACCAGCGCCCGTTCCATGGCCACGCCCTGGTAGAGCGGCGTCGCCCGCACGATCCACCCGACGGCGTCGGGGTAGCGGCTCAGCGGGAAGAACGTGGCCGAGAACAAGAACAGCGGCACGATCGTCAGGTTCACGTAGTCGAAGTCGGTCCACGCCCGCATCCACGTGGTGGCGGCCAAGCCGGCCCCGGCGAAGGCCAGCGCGATCAACGACGCCGCCGGCACGGCCAGCACCGCCCACGGCGACTTCACCAATCCGAGGCCGACCATCGCCCCCAGGAAGGCACACGAGTAGAGCGTCCCTCGCAGGACCGCCCACAGCACCTCCCCCCTGGTGACGTCGGCCACGCCCAAAGGCGAAGCCAGCACGGCGTCGTAGGTGTGGGCGTACTTGAACTTCACGAAGAAGTTGAAGGTGGTGTCGAGCACGGAACCGTTCATGGCCGCGGCCGCCATCAGCCCGGGCGCCACGAAGACCTCGTAGGGCACGGGCCCGCCACCGGGCCCCGGCAGCGTGCCCACCAACTTGCCCACCCCGACACCGATGGAGAACAGGTACAGCACCGGCTCGAGCAACCCGGTGGCGAACAGGTACCAGAGCCGCCTGGCCACGATCGAGTTGCGCTCCACGAGCCGCATGGCGCCAGGACCCGACCCCCGCCGCCCGCTTTTGGGTGCCAGATCTGACGCCAGGGCGCCAGTTCTGGCACCCAGAACGAGGTTGGTGATCATGGGCTCAGCCTCCGCTCGAAGGTGCGCGTCCCCCACCACGCACCGGCGGCGACCAAGGCCGAGAGCACGGCCACGTGGGCCACGATCGGGCCGAAGCGGAACGAGCCGGTGGCCGCGGCCCGGCACAGCTCGACCCCGTGCCACAACGGCGACACCGCGGCCAGGGGCCGCACCGCCGACGGGAGTTGGCTCACCGGAAAGAACGTCCCCGAGAACAGGAACAGCGGCATCACGCCGAGCCGGAACACCAGCGGGAAACCGAGGTCGGTCTCCTGGGTGGCCGAGAACGCCATCAACGGCGCCGAGAACGCCAGCGCGCACAACATCGCCGCCGGCACCGCCAGCACGGCCCACGGCGAGTGGATGCCGCCGAACAACGTGGCCACCACCAGGAACACCGACGACGTGACCGCGGTACGCAGGCCGCTCCACGCCAGCTCGCCCCAGTACACGTCGCGGGCCCGCACCGGCGTGGCCACCATGCCGTGGAAGTACCTGATCCACTTCATGCCGCCGAGGATCGGCCATAGCGACATGCCCGCGCCCGACTGCATGGCGTTGGCCGCCATCAGCCCAGGCGCGATGAACTCCACGTAGCTGAGCCCGCCGCCGATGCCGCGGCTACGGGCGTCGATCAACCCGCCGAGCCCCAACCCCATGGCCCCGAGGAAGAGCACCGGCGAGACCACGTTGCTGAACACGAAGGCCCGCCACAACCGGCGGAAGACCTCGGCCTCGCGTTCGACGATGCGCACCATTGCCAGGGCGGTCACGATCAGTCCTCCAGCGTCCGGCCGGTGAGGATGAGGAACACGTCTTCCAGCGTCGCCCGCCGCACCAGCGCCGACGACGGTTCGAGCCCGTCGGCAGTCAGCTTGGCCAGCGTCTCCTCTCCGTGCGACGAGTACACGAGGAAGCGGTCGGCCAGGCCCTCGACCCGGCCATCGAACGTCGCCAGGCACGAAGCCGCCGACGAATGCAAGCCCTCGTCGTCGAACCGCAGCTCGACGACCTCGCGGGTGCTGTAGGCCTCGATCAAGGCGCGGGGCGAGCCCTCGGCCACGATGCGGCCACCGTCCATGATCACCAACCGGTCGCACAACTGCTCGGCCTCGTCCATGTAGTGCGTCGTCAGCACGATGGTGACGCCGTCGCGCTTCAAGCGGTACAGCCGGTCCCACAACTGGTGGCGGGCCTGGGGATCGAGGCCGGTGGTCGGCTCGTCGAGCAGCAGCAGCGACGGCTGGTTGATCAGCGCCCGGGCGATCGTGAGCCGCCGCTTCATGCCGCCCGACAACGGGTCGACCCGAGAATCCCGCCGGTCGGTGAGCTGCACGAAGTCGAGCAGTTCGGTCGCCCGGGAGCGGATCACCGACTTGGACAGCCCGAAGTAGCGCCCGTAGATCATGAGGTTGTCCCACACGCTGAGCTCGGTATCGAGGTTGTCCTCCTGGGGCACGACGCCGAGCTGGGCCCTGATGGCGGGCCCGTCGGAGCGGGGGTCGAGCCCGAGCACCCGCAACGAGCCGCCGCTGATCGGCGACACGCAGGCGATCATCCGCATGGTCGAGCTCTTGCCGGCACCGTTGGGCCCGAGGAAGCCGAAGCACTCGCCCGGGCGCACGGCGAAGTCGATGCCGTCGACGGCCACGGCCGGCCCGAACCGCTTCACCAGCCCCCGCCCCTCGACCAGGGGCACCGCACCGACCGCGTCATCAAGCACGGGGAGACCATACAAAGGGGGTGTGACAGCGTTTACGGTTTATGCCGTGCAGACCCTCGAGGAGCTGGCCACCGCCGTCGCCAACGGCGAGATCGACACCGTGGTCGCCGGCTTCACCGACCCCTACGGCCGCCTCTGTGGCAAGCGGTTCGACGCCGGCTTCTTCCTCGACACCGTGGCCGAGGCCGGCACCCACGGCTGCACCTACCTCCTCACCGTCGACATGGAGCTCGAGCCCGTCGCCGGCTACCGCTTCGCCAGTTGGGACCAGGGCTTCGGCGACGTCCACCTCGTCCCCGACCTCACCACCCTGCGGCGGGCCGACTGGCTCGACGCCACCGCCATCGTGATCTGCGACGTGGAGGGCGCGGCCATCGCCCCCCGCACGATCCTCACCGAGCAGGCCGCCCGCCTCGCGGCCCACGGCTACGCGGCCAAGGCCGCGACCGAGCTGGAGTACTACCTCTTCCGCACGCCGTACGAGGAGGCCGCCCGCATGGGCTACCAGGCCGACCGGGTGCAGCCCGCGGGTTGGTACCTGGAGGACTACCAGTTGTTGCAGGGCGCCCGCACCGAGCCGTTCCACGCCGCCGTGCGCCGCCACCTCAACCGCTCGGGCGTGCCGGTCGAGAGCACCAAGGGCGAGTGGGGCCTGGGCCAGCACGAGCTCAACATCCGCTACGCCGACCTGGTCGAGATGGCCGACCGCCACGTCGTCTACAAGCAATGCCTCAAGGAGACGGCCGACCGCCAGGGCCTGAGCCTCACCTTCATGGCCAAGTACGCCACCGACCGGGCCGGCTCCGGGTGCCACCTCCACGTCAGCTTGTGGCGGCCCGACGGCACCAACGCCTTCGCCGGCGAGTCCGAGGCGTTCCGCTGGTTCCTCGGCGGTTGCATCGCCCACGCCCCCGAGGTCATGGCGCTGTTCGCCCCGACGGTCAACTCCTACAAGCGTTACGTCGACGGCTCGTGGGCGCCGACCCGGCTGGCGTGGTCGCACGACAACCGCACCGCCGGATTCCGGGTCGTGGGCCACGGGCCGAGCCTGCGCATCGAGTGCCGCATCCCCGGCGCCGACTGCAATCCCTACCTGGCGCTGGCGGGCATGGTGGCCTCCGGGCTCGACGGCATCGTCAACTCGATCGAGCCGCCGATGGAGTTCACCGGCGACGTGTACGCCGCCGCCGAAGTCGACCGGGTGCCGAGGTCGTTGCGGGAAGCGACCGACCTCTTCGAAGCCAGCGCCTTCGCCAAGGCGGCCTTCGGCGCCGACGTGGTCGAGCACTACACCCACTTCTTCCGCACGGAGCAGGCGGCCTTCGACGCCGCCGTCACCGACTGGGAACGCCGCCGCTACTTCGAGCGCATCTGATGTCGGGGCGACTCGAAGGCAAGGTGGCGTTGATCACCGGCGCCGGCTCGGGCATCGGGCGGGAGTCGGCGTTGCTGTTCATGGCCGAGGGCGCGTCCGTGGTGGCCGTCGACCTCGACGTGGAGGCGGCCTCGTCGGTGCCGGGCGCGGCCGCCTTCGGGGCCGACGTGTCCGTGGCCGCCGACTGCTCGGCCATGGTCGAGTTCGCCGAGTCGACGTTCGGCCGCCTCGACGTGCTGTTCAACAACGCCGGGGTGATGGTGGCCGGCGACGACGACGCCGTCTCGACCGACGAGTCGGTGTGGAACCTGACGATGGACGTCAACGCTCGTGGCGTCTTCCTCGGCTGCAAATACGGCATCCCGGCGTTGCGGCGGGCGGGCGGGGGTTCGATCGTCAATACCGCTTCGTTCGTGGCGCTGATGGGTGCGGCCACGCCCCAGGTCGCCTACACCGCCAGCAAGGGTGCGGTGCTGGCCCTCACCCGTGAGCTGGCCGTCATCCACGCCCGGGAGAACATCCGGGTCAACGCATTGTGCCCGGGGCCGCTGCGCACCGAGTTGCTGATGAAGTTCCTCGACACCGAGGAGAAGCGGGAGCGGCGGTTGGTACACATCCCGATGGGGCGCTTCGGCGAGGCCCGGGAGATCGCTTCCGCCGCCCTGTTCCTCGCCTCCGACGAGTCGTCGTTCGTGACCGGCACCGACTTCCTCGTCGACGGCGGGATCACCGCCGCTTACGTGACGCCGGCGTCGCCGTGACCCGGGTCGGGCTGCTCGAGTGCGATCCGGTCCACCACGCCCGGCGGTTCGCGGCGTTGTTGCCCGACGTCACGATCGTGCCCTACGACGTGTGGAACGGTTCGTTGCCTTCGTCGCCCGACGAGTGCGACGCCTGGTTGTGCGGCGGGTCGCGGGCCTCTGTCTACGACGACTTCCCCTGGATCCCGGGGCTGCTCGACTTCGTGCGCTCGGTGCGTGACGCCGGCCGTCCTTACGTGGGGGTGTGCTTCGGCCACCAGGTGCTGGCCGCGGCGCTCGGTGGCCGGGTCGAGCGGGCGTCGGCCGGCTGGGGTGCGGGCGCGCACCGGCTCTCGGTGGGCGACGGTCCTTCGTTGAACCTGCTGTTCATGCACCAGGACCAGGTGACGGCGCTGCCGCCCGGCGGCGAGGTCCTGGGCCGGGCCGAACATTGCCCGGTGGCGATGATGCGGGCCGCGCCTTCGATGGTCGGCATCCAGGCCCACCCCGAGTTCACG
>JAXDPV010000259.1:0-2987 GCA_034668185.1 Actinomycetota bacterium | reverse complement strand
CCGCTTTCGGCCACGAAAGCGGGCCATGGCACGCGGAATTGGCCGAAAGCGGGGTTGGGGCTGGCGCAACCAGCACCCCTGCTTTAGAAGCCCAGGCGCTCCAGGGCCTTGGGGCGGCGTTGCCAGTCCTTGTCGACCTTGACGAAAAGTTCGAGATAGGCGCCGGGGAGCAACTGCTCACGGACGGCTTGGCCGACGGCTTTCAGGACGGCGCCGCCCTTGCCGATGACCATGCCCTTCTGCGAGTCACGCTCGACCAGGATCTCGCAGCGGATGCGGGGCCACTCCCATTCGGTGACCCGGGTGGCGATCGAGTGGGGCAGCTCGTCGTGGGTCACGGCCAGCAGTTGCTCACGGACCAGCTCGGCGACCCAGAACGCCTCGGGCACGTCGGTGACCATGTCGTCGGGATAGAGCTGGGGCCCGACAGGCATACGGGCCACGATGGCATCGACAAGAGCAGCAACGCCCTCACCGGTTACGGCCGACACCGGGAAGTATTCGGCCTTGGCCAAGCCACCGGCACGGGCCAACTGGGCCAGCACCGCCTCACGTGTGGCGATGTCGACCTTGTTCACCACGACCAGCGCATCGGCAGGAACCCGCTCGGCCACGAAGCGGTCGCCCTTGCCGACAGGTGCGGTGGCATCCAAGACCAAGAGCACGGCGTCGACGTCGACGATGGCGTTGGTGGCGGTGTCGTTCAACCGCGAGCCCAGCAACGTGCGGGGCTTGTGGATGCCAGGCGTGTCGACGAACACGACCTGCGTGTCAGAAAGGGTCAACACCCCCCGCACCTGCGAGCGGGTGGTCTGCGGCTTGTCCGAGACGATCGACACCTTCACCCCGAGCATGGTGTTCAACAGCGTCGACTTGCCCACGTTGGGTCGCCCGATCAAAGAGGCGAACCCCGACCGCATCAAGACGCCTCCGCGTTCTCCGCCTCCGGCGCCACCCGGGTGATCCGCACCCGCCCGATCCGCCGCCCCAACACCTTCTCGGCCATCAGGCAATAGTCCTCGTGTTCCACCGACTCGCCCTCGGTCGGCACGTGCCCCAACAGGTTGAACACGAACCCGCCGATCGTGTCCCAGTCGCCCTCGGGGAACGACGCGCCGAGCAACTCGTTGACCTCGTCGATCGGCATCCGGGCGTTGACCCGGTACGACCCGTCGGCCAACTGCTCGACCGGCGTCTCCTCGACGTCGAACTCGTCGACGATCTCGCCCACGAGCTCCTCGATCAGGTCCTCCAACGTCACCAGCCCGGCCGTACCGCCGTATTCGTCGACCACGATCGCCATGTGGAACTTCTGCTTCTGCATCTCCCGCATGAGCTCGGACACCCGCTTGGTCTCGGGGACGAACTGCGCCGGCCGGGCCAGGTCCCGTACAGGAATCTCGCCCTGCTTGGCCGCGGCCCGCATCAGGTCCTTCGTGTAGACGATGCCGACGATGTCGTCGATGCCCTGGTCGTACACCGGGATGCGGCTGTAGCCGGCGGCGATGGCGACCTCGATGACGTCGGCCACCTTGTCACGGCCCTCGACCGCGACCATGTCGGGCCGGGGCACCATCACCTCGCGCACCACCGTGTCGCCGAACTCGATGATCGAGCGGATCAACGCCCGTTCGTCGTGCTCGATGACCTCGTCCTCGGTGGCGATGTCGACGGTGGCCAGCAGCTCCTCCTCCGACACGAACGGCCCCTGGGGGATGCCCTTGCCCGGCAGGATCACGTTGGACAGCCCGATCAACCCACGGGCCAGCAACCGGATCGGCGGGAAGTTGACCACCGCCGATACCACCGGCGCCGTCAGCAGGGCGGCCCGCTCGGGATGCTGCACCGCCCACGTCTTGGGCGCGGCCTCGGCCAGCACGAAGATCACCGACACTTCCAACACCGTGGCCAGGGCGATGCCAACCGCCCCGTAGCGCTCGAAGAGGATGCCGACGAGTATCGAGGCCACGACGTGGCACGTCAGCACCAGCAGCAAAACCGGGTTCAAGAACCGTTCCGGGTGCTCGATGAGGCGGGCGAGGATGCGGGCCCGCCGGCCCCCGTCCTCCTCCAACGCCGCCGCCTTGATCCGGTTCAGCCGGGTGAGGCTGGTCTCGGCCATGGCGAAGAACCCGGCGAGGAGGATGAGCCCGAACACCAATGCGATGACGGCGATGTCCTTGCCGCTCACGGGGAAGGCCTGTGGAACTTGTCGAGCAGTTCCTGCTCCCGCTTCTCCATGAGCTCGGCTTCCTCGTCCTCGAGGTGGTCCATGCCGAGCAGGTGCAAGATGCCGTGGACGATCAGCAGGGCAACCTCGTCGTCGTAGGTGCCGGCGTGCTCGGGCGCGTTACGGTCGGCGACCGCGGGACACACGACCACGTCGCCGAGCATCATCGGCATGTCGGCGGGCTCGGTCGGGCTGTAGCCGGGGCCGGTGCCGCCCGAGTCGGGCGAGCGCCCGCCCTCGACCGGGTCCTCGTCGATGGGAAAGGCGAGCACGTCGGTGGGCCCGTCCTTGCCGTGGAATTGCTTGTTCAGCCCGGACATGACGCCCTCGTCGACGAACAGCATCGACAGCTCGGCGTCGCCCCGAACGCCCTCGGCCTCGAGCACACTGGTGGCAAGCCGCATCCACCGCAGGGTGTCGACCGGCTTGTCGGTCTGTTCGTCGGCGACGAACACCTCGATCGTCATAAGCCTACGGTTTCACGCCCAGCGACCTGGCTTGGTCATAGGCGTTGACGATGTCCTGCACGATCTTGTGGCGCACGACGTCACGCGAGTCGAGCCGGACGAAGGCCAGACCGTCGATGCCGGTGAGGATCTGCTCCAGGTTGATCAACCCCGACTTGCCGCCTTCAAGATCGATCTGGGTGACGTCGCCGGTGACAACGGCCTTGGAACCGAAGCCGATGCGGGTGAGGAACATCTTCATCTGCTCGGGCGTGGTGTTCTGGGCCTCGTCGAGGATGATGAAGCTCGAG
>JAXDPV010000258.1:0-8632 GCA_034668185.1 Actinomycetota bacterium | reverse complement strand
GGTTCCACCTCCTGGCCGAGCACAGCCGGTCGACCCGCCTGTCGACCGCCTTCGACTCGGTGACGCTCTACGGGTTCGACCCGGCGGTGCGGCCCGACATCTACGGCAAGGTCGGCAACGCTGGCGTGTCGATCGCGACCGTCGACGACATGCGCGAGCTGTTCGCCGGCTTCGACCTGTGCAGCCCGACCACCTCGGTCTCGATGACGATCAACGGCCCGGCGCCGGCGATCCTGGCCATGTACTTCAACGCCGCCGTCGACCAGAAGGTCGATGCCTTCACCGCCGACCACGGCCGGGCCCCGGCGCTGGCCGAGTTGGAGGACATCAGGCAGCGGGTCTTCACCACCGTGCGGGGCACGGTCCAGGCCGACATCCTCAAGGAGGACCAGGGCCAGAACACCTGCATCTTCTCGACCGAGTTCGCCCTGCGGATGATGAGCGACGTCCAGCAGTGGTTCGTCGACAACGGCGTCCGCAGCTTCTACTCGGTGTCGATCTCCGGCTACCACATCGCCGAGGCCGGCGCGAATCCGATCTCGCAACTGGCCTTCACCCTGGCCAACGGCTTCACCTACGTGGAGGCCTACCTCGCCAGGGGGATGGACATCGACGACATCGCCCCCAACCTGTCGTTCTTCTTCAGCAACGGCATGGACCCGGAGTACTCGGTGCTCGGCCGGGTGGCCCGCCGCATCTGGGCCGTGGCCATGCGCGAGCGCTACCGGGCCAACGAGCGGTCGCAGCGGCTGAAGTACCACATCCAGACCTCGGGGCGGTCGCTGCACGCGCAGGAGATGGCGTTCAACGACTTCCGCACCACGTTGCAGGCGCTGTGCGCGATCTACGACAACTGCAACAGCCTGCACACCAACGCCTACGACGAAGCGGTGACGACGCCGACCGACGAATCGGTGCGACGGGCCCTCGCCATCCAGATGGTGATCAACCGCGAGTGGGGGCTTGCCAAGAACGAGAACCCCCTCCAGGGCAGCTTCGTCATCGACGAGCTCACCGACCTGGTCGAGGAAGCCGTGCTGGCCGAGTTCGAGCGCCTGAACGAGCGGGGCGGCGTGCTCGGCGCCATGGAGCTCGGGTACCAGCGGGGCAAGATCCAGGACGACTCGATGCTGTACGAGACCAAGAAGCACGACGGCAGCCTGCCCATCGTCGGCGTCAATACCTTCGTCGCCGCCGAGCAGGCAACGGTGCCGACGGTGCCGCTGGCCCGGTCGACCAACGACGAGAAGGAGAGCCAGCTCCGGCGGCTCGAGGCCTTCCGGCTGGCGCACCGCGACGAGCAGCCCAAGCTCCGGGCCAAGCTGCAGGCGGCCGCGACCAACGGCGGCAACGTGTTCGGCGTGCTCATGGAAGCGGTGCGGTGCATGTCGTTGGGCGAGATCACCGACGCGCTGTTCGAGGTCGGGGGCCAGTACCGGCGTAACCTCTGAAGTCCGATTACTGGACTTCCAAAGGAACTGCCTCTACGATCGGGCCCATGACAGTCATCGAGCGGGTGGCGGTGGTCGGCGGTGGCCTCATGGGTGCCGGCATCGCCGAGGTGTGCGCCCGGGCCGGCCTGGACGTCCGCATCCGCGAGGTGGACCCGGAGACGTGCGAGCGCAGCCGGGCCAACATCGAGAAGTCGCTCACCCGGGCGGCCAACAGCGGCAAGCTCGACCCGGACGCGGTCGAGGCCGCGCTCTCCAGGGTCAGCTTCACCACCCTCTACGAGGACCTGGCCGACCGCCAGCTCGTGGTCGAGGCCGTGGTCGAGAGCGAGGCGGCCAAGGCGACGGTGTTCTCGATGCTCGACAAGTTCGTCGAGGACGAGACCGCGGTGTTCGCTTCCAACACCTCGTCGATCCCGATCATGAAGCTGGCCATGGCGACCGACCGGCCCGAGAGCGTGGTCGGGCTGCACTTCTTCAACCCGGTGCCGGTGCTGAAGTTGGTCGAGGTCGTGCCGTCGTTGCTGACCTCGCCCGAGACGATCTCGTTGGTCGAGGCGCTGGCGACCGAGCGGCTGGGCAAGCGGGTCATCCGGTCGCAGGACCGGGCCGGCTTCATCGTGAACGCGCTGCTGATCCCGTACCTGTTGTCGGCCATCCGGATGCTCGAGTCGGGCTTCGCCACCGCCGAGGACATCGACGCCGGGATGATGGAAGGGTGCGCCCACCCCATGGGCCCGCTGGCGCTGACCGACCTCATCGGCCTCGACACGACCATGGCCGTGGCCGAGTCGCTGTACGAGGAGTTCAAGGAGCAGCTCTACGCCTCGCCCCCGCTGCTCTCCCGCATGGTCGACGCCGGCCTCCTCGGCCGCAAGAGCGGCCGCGGGTTCTACGACTACCGGCGATGATCTGGTGGCCGCTCGATGTCGCCGAGACCACCGTGCTCGGCGATGTCGTGGCCGAGTGCGCGTGCCGTAACTGCGAGGTCCGATGGGTCGACCACGTCGGCCGGGCCAGGTGCTGGCTCTGCGGCCGCCCGCCCGAGCAGGTCCGCGCCCTCCCGCAACAACCTCTGCAACAACCTCCGCTTTTGGGTGCCAGAATTCACGCCAGGGCGTGAGTTCTGGCACCCAAAAGCGGGAGTTCGTGCTGTTGGGGTTGTGCGCTTCGCTGTTTTTCTTCGCCTACGGGGCCGGGCTGCCGGTGTTGCCCCGGTTCGTTTTGTCGCTCGGCGGTGACGGGTCGGACGTCGGGTTGGTGGTCGGCGGCCTGGCCGTGGGCGCGCTGGTGGTGCGGCCATCGCTCGGCCGGCTCGGCGACCGCCGGGGGGCCCGCCGGCTGCTGATCGGCGGCTCGCTGCTGGCCAGCGCGGGCTTTGCCGCCACCGCCTTCGTTCACGTGATCCCGTTACTCGTGCCGCTGCGGGCGGCCATCGGCGCGGGCCAGGCGGCGGTGATGATCGGCGGCACGTCGCTGGCCATCGAGCTCGTACCCGAGGAGCGGCGGGGCGAGGCCGCGGCCTTCATCCTCGTGGCCTTCCAGCTCGGCGTCGGCTCGGGCCCGCTCCTCGGCGAGCTCGTGCTGGAGCACCAGGGTTACGGCGCGGTGTGGCTTGTGTGCGCGGCCGCGGCGCTGGCCGCCGGGGTCGTGGCCACCCGGCTCCCGGCCCGGGCGGGCCGGGGCGTCTCGTCCTCCGGCAAGCTGCTGCACCCGGCCGGGGTGAAGCCGGGCCTGGTGATGATGGCGGCCATCTTCGGCCACGTCGCTTTCGCCGCATTCATCCCGCTGCTGGCGGTCGACGCCGGCGTCGTCAGGACGGGCCCGCTGTTCGTGTTGATGGCGGCGACGATGGTCGTGAGCCGCGTGCTCGGCCGCCACCTGCCCGACCGCTTGGGCCCGGTGACCGGCGGCGCCATCGCCTGCAGCCTCATCGCCACCGGCCTGTTCGGCATCTCCCAGGCCCGCCAGCCGGCCATGCTCTTCGCGATGACGTTCGTCCTCGGGAGCGGCTGGGCCCTGCTGTTCCCCTGCATGGTCATCCCCGTCGTCGACGGCAGCGCCACGTCGGGCCGGTCGGCCGCCCTGGCCACCTTCACCATGTTCCTCGACATCGGTTCTGGCCTCGGCGGGGTGGTGCTCGGCAAGGTCGCGGACGCCACGTCCTACCGGCACACCTTCGTCACCGGGGGGTGCGCGGCGGTGGTCGCGGTCCTCCTCGTCCTGTTCCTCGTCAGGCCGTCGTTGACGCGTGCAATCCCGAAAGATAGTCTCATGGCTGATAATTGGCCGTCCGAGAGAGGTCGCACGTGTACGACATCATGAAGGGCATCAAGGTCGTCGAGGTGGCGGCCTACGTGTTCGTCCCCGTCGCCGGGGCGATCATGGCCGACTGGGGCGCAGAGGTCATCAAGGTCGAGCACCCCACGACCGGCGATCCGTACCGCGGGCTGCGCAACGACTTCGTCAAAGAGGGCCTCCCGAACCCGATGCTCGAGCTGCCCAACCGGGGCAAGCGCAGCGTCGGCATCGACATCGCCACGCCCGAGGGCCTCGACCTGCTCTACAAGCTGGTGGAGGACGCCGACGTGTTCCTCACCAGCTTCATGACCGGCCCGCTCAACCGGTTGAAGATCGACTTCGAGAGCATCAAGAAGATCAACCCGAAGATCGTCTACGTGCGCGGCAGCGGCTTCGGCACCCGTGGCCCCGACGCCGACAAGCCCGGCTTCGACGCCGCCGCCACCTGGGCGCGGGGCGGCCTGCTCCACCGCATGACACCGCCCGACGCCGAGGCCCCGGTGAGCCAGCCCGGCTCGGTCGGCGACCTGACCGGCGGCCTCACCATCGCCACCGGCATCTCGGCCGCGCTGTTCGCCCGCGAGCGTTCCGGCGAGGCCCAGCAGGTCGACGTCTCGCTCTACCACGTCGGTATGTGGATCATGTCGCAGAGCATCGGCGCCGCGCCCCTCGGCCTGGCGCCGACGCCGTCGAGGGACACCAGGGCCAACCCGTGGAACCCGCTCGTCAACACCTACCGGACGGGCGACAACCGCTGGCTCATGCTCTGTATGCTCCAGCCCGACCCCTACTGGCCCGACTTCTGCGACCACATCGGCCGCGCCGACCTCACCGACGACCCCCGCTTCAACAACATCGACACGCGCCAGGAGAACTCGGCCGAGCTCATCAAGCTCCTCGACGAGGTCTTCGCCGAGCGCACGCTGGCCCAGTGGCGGGACACCTTCGTGACCCTGAAGGGCGTGTGGGCCCCGGCCCTCAGCGCCAACGAGATCGCCGTCGACCCGCAGGTCCTGGAGAACGGCTACTTCCCCGAGGTCGAGGCCGAGGACGGCACCACGTTCCGCTCGGTGGCCTCGCCCATCCAGTTCGGCGGCGAGCTCCTCGGCAACCTCAAGGCCATGCCCGAGCACGGCCAGCACACCGAAGAGGTGCTGCTGGAGATGGGCTACTCGTGGGAGAACATCGCCGACCTCAAGGAGTCGGGCGCAGTCCTCTGACCCGTTGGGCGGCCGCGATCGACACGTAGTGCGCGCCGCCCTGGGTCACCAGGAACTCGTAAGCGGCTGAGAGCGAATCGGCCTCCGACGCCGTGCGCCGGTGGTGCTGGCGTACGTGCTCGGCCCACGACTCGACGAGGAAGACCTCGAGGTACAGGTCGGGCTCGTTGAGGTCTTGATAGGTGTCCCACTGGTAGGCACCGGTGCGGCGGCGTTGCTTCTCGACCAACCGGATGGCGTCGGTGAAGCGGGCGACGTCGGCCGCCTGCACGCGGTAGGCGACGGTGACGAGCACGGGACCGTCGCCCGCGCTCGGGCTCATGGCCACCACCGGGTCCTCGCCCACGATGGCCGACATGTCGAGGCCCTGGGTCGGCGTCAACGGCCAGCGCCGCGAGGCGAGCACGCCGGCGAAGGCGAGGGCGGCGGCGATGGCGTAGGCGGCCTCGAGGTTGTGGTTCGCGACCTCGCCCCACACCGCGGCCCCGAGGGCGAACGAACCCGTCAACGTGAGCATGTAGAGGCCGAGGCCGCGGGCCCGCACCCACCTCGGCAGCGTCGCCTGGGCGGCGACGTTGAGGGTGGTGAACCCGCCCGTCCACGAGGTGCCGGCGAGGAAGAGGGACACGCCCACGATCACCGGTTGGTGGACGAGGCCGTTGACCACCAGCGCGCCGGCGACGGTGATCGACGCCAGCGTCACCATCTGGTCGGGTGACAGCCACTGCTCCACCCGCGGCCTGGCCGCGACGGCCATGGCGGCCCCGAGGCCGAAGCCGCCGAGGAAGAGGCCGTAAGCCGACGCGTTCAGGTGCAACGACTCGCGCACCGTGCTCGGCAGCAGCGCCTGCAAGGCCGATGCGGGAAGGCCGAGCAACACGACGCGCGCCAGCACGCCCCGCAAGACCGGCGAGTGGATGCCGTAACGAAGGGCGGCGCGGGTCGCGCCCGCCAGCGTCTCGGCCGGCGCCCGCCGCGGCGCCGTCGGTGCCGGCCGCCACATGGCCAGCACGACGACGATGCCGAGGAACGAGACGAAGTTGAAGACGAACACCCAGGGTGCGCCGAGGCTGGCGAGCACGAACCCGCCGAAGGCCGGCCCGATGGCCCGGCCGACGTTGTAGGTGAGCGCGCCGAGAGCCACCGCTTGGCCGAAGTGCTTGGGCGGCACCAGGTCGGGTTGGGTCGCCTGCCACGCTGGGCCGTTCATGGCCCCGGCGGCGCCGAGCACGAACGTCAGGGCGAGGAGCGAGGCCGGGGTCACGTGGTGGGTGAAGGCGAGCACCGAGAGGGCGGCGACCACCGCCATCATCGACATCTGGGTCACCAACAGCAGCCGCCGGCGGTCGACGATGTCGGCCAGCGCGCCCGACGGGATCCCGAGGAGGAAGATCGGGAGATAGGTCGCCGTCTGCACCAGGGCGACGAGGCCGGGTGAGCCGCCGAGGTCGCCGATGAACCACGAGGCGCCCACCGACTGCATGAGGGTGCCGACGTTGGATGCGAGCTGCGCGATGAACAGGGCCCGGAAGATCGGCGTCCGCAGCGGCGCCCAGGGGGACTCCGCCATGTCAGCTCCCCGAGAAGGAGGGCTTCCCGGGGCGGCGTTCGAGGAAGGCCGTCACCCCGGTGCGGGCGTCGTCGGTGGCGAAGCTGGCGACGAACTCGTCGCGCTCGATGTCGAGGCCGGCGCCGAGGGGGGCGTCCATGCCTTGGGCCACGGCCCGCTTGATGGCGGCGTGGGCCAGGCGGGGGCCGGCGGCGAGCTCGGCGGCCCATGCGATCGCATGGTCGAAGACGTCGGCCGCGGGCACGACCCGGTCGACGAGGCCGATGCGGAGGGCTTCCTCGGCGTCGACCTGGCGGCCGGTGACCATGATCTCCAGCGCCCGGCCTGCGCCCACGAGGCGGGGGAGACGCTGGGTGCCGCCGCCACCGGGGACGATGCCGAGCAGGACCTCGGGCTGGCCGAACTTGGCGGTGTCGGCCGCGACCCGCAGGTCGCAGGCCAGGGCCAGCTCGCACCCGCCGCCGAGGGCGTAGCCGGTGACGGCGGCGACGACCACGCAGGGGATGGCGGCGACGGCGTCGAGGGCCCGCCGGAACCGGCCGGCGATCGCACGGGCCTGGTCGGCCCCGACCAAGGCGCCGCTGCCGGCGTCCACGAACTCGGCCACGTCGGCGCCGGCGGCGAAGACCCGCTCGCCGCCCCAGATGACGACCGCGCCAGGAGGATCGGCGACGAGGGCCTCGGCCACCGCGGCCAGCTCGTCGAGGAGCGCGGCCGACAGCGCGTTCATCTTCGGGCGGTCGATGCGGACGACGCAGACGCCGTCGGGGCGTCGTTCGGCGGTGACCTCGTCAGTCATGGCGGTGGACGACCACGGGCACGCCGTCGGCCGCGAGCCGCGCCGCGACCCGCAACGGGATGCGGGTGACGTCCGTGCCACGATGGCGGATGCCGACGACCTCGCTCTTGGTGCCGCTGGGGCCGGTCGTGACCCGCACCCAAGCCACCCGACGCATACCAACCCGGTCCGCCGGCACGTGCCGCATCGCCAGATACTATCATTTCCGATAATCAGACGGAAGAGGGAGTGACGTGAGCGACGCCACCGCAGTCGATCTCGTGCTGTTGGCCCTGCGGGTCGGCATCGGGTTCGCCATGTTCGCCCACGGCTTCAACCACGCCTTCCGCGGCGGCAAGATCCCCGGCGCCGGCCGGTGGTTCGCCAGCATGGGGATGCGCTACGGGCTGGTGCAGGGTTGGCTGGCCACGTTGACCGAGCTCGGCAGCGGGCCGCTGATCGTCGCCGGGCTGCTCACCCCGCTCGGCGCCGCCGCCGTCGTCGGCATCACCTTCGTGGCCTTCGCCATCCACCACCGCAAGAACGGGTTCTTCATCTTCCGGCCGGGCGAGGGCTACGAGTACGTGATGGTGCTCGGCCTCGCCGGCCTCGCCCTCGGCACCGTCGGCCCCGGCCGGTGGTCGCTCGACCAGGCCCTCGGCATCCGCGACGACCTCACCGGCGCCCCCGGCCTCCTTCTCACCGCCGCCCTCGGCCTCGGAGGCGCGCTGTTGCTCCTGGCCGCGACCTGGCGACCGGTGAAGGAGTAGCTCAGCGGAAACGGAGGCCGGTGCCGGTCTCGGCCCGCAGCGAGCCCACGAGGGCCACCAGGTCGGCCGACGGGCGGGTCCCGGTGACGCGGAGGAAGCGGGCTTCGGGCAACGCCATCCTGATCTCGTTCGACCGGAGGTCGAGGACGCTGGCCGCCTTGCCGATGGGGACGTCGACGGTCTCGGCGCCGCTGGCCTGGTCGGGCAGGGCGATGGCGGCGGTGGCGATCGTCTGGGACAGCACGACGAGGTCGGGGCCGCGGTCCCACACGTCGACCATGCTCACCTGCTCGGCGCCGGCGTCGTCGAGCGGGCTCTTGAACGGGCTCAGCTTCGGGGGCGAGACCACGTAACGGCCGCGGTAGGTGAAGCCCGCGGGTGGCTCGGCGAGCCGGTACACCGTCCCCTCGAAGGCGCTGTCGGGCTCGACCTCGCGGAAGATGCCGTTGCCCTGGTCGATCGACAGGGCCTGCTCTCCGGCCAGGGTGAAGCGGTCGTCGGCCAACTCGACGTCGAGCTTCAGCGAGGTGGCCACCCGCCGT
>JAXDPV010000257.1:0-7698 GCA_034668185.1 Actinomycetota bacterium | reverse complement strand
CGAGGAAGGCGAGCGAGCCCTCGGCCACGATCACCAGGCCGATGGCCACGAGCCCGAAGGCGGCCACCGGCAGGGCGACGTTGGGCAGCAGCTCGCGCAGGAGGATGCGCTTGTTGGTCGCGCCCATGGCCCGGGCGGCGAGGACGTACTCCCGTTGGGCCACGCTCAACGTGGTGGCCCGGGCCACGCGGGTGTACGCCGGGATCGAGAGGAAGCCGATCACCAGCGCGATCGTCGACAGGCTCTGGCCCACGAAGGCCACCAGCGCCAACAGGAGGATCAGCGCCGGGAAGGCGAGGAGCACGTCGACCAACGACATGACGATGCGCTCGTACCAACCGCGGAAGAAGCCCGCGGTCAGACCCAAGGTGCCACCCACCAGCGAGCCGATCACCACCGCCGTCAGCGACACGATCAACGACACCCGGGCGCCGTACACCAGCCGGGCGAGGATGTCGCGGCCGAGCTCGTCGGCGCCGAGCAACCCACCGGGCCCCGGGGGTTCGAGCCGCTTGAGGATGTCCTGGAAGTTCGGGTCCTTCACCGGCAGGACGTTGGCGAACACCGCGCAGATCACGACCAGGCAGAGCCAGCCGGCGGCCAGGTAGAAGAACACGCGGGGCCGCTTCTTCTTCGCCGCCGGGAGCGACGGCGCCGCGACCACCGGGGCCGGCGCGATCGTCGTCACGGTCGCGGCAGCGTCGTCAGGCAGCGCTCGAGCCACGGCGGATCCTGGGGTCGAGGACGCTGTAGAGCAGGTCCACGGCGAAGTTGGCGAAGACCGTGGCCAGCGCGAGGAACAGGACGACGCCCTGCACCATCACCAGGTCGCGCTGGGTGATCGAGTCGAACAGCAGGCGGCCGACGCCGGGCAGGGCGAAGAACTGCTCGACGATCACCGCGCCACCGATGAGCGCGCCGACCTGGAGGCCGATGATCGTGAGCAAGGAGAACGACGACGGCCGGAGCGCGTGGCGGAACAGGATGCGCCACGTCGGCAGGCCCTTGGCCCGCGCCATCGAGACGAAGTCTTCCTGCAACGTGGCGATCATGTCAGAACGCAAGAGCCGGGTGTAGACGGCGAGTTGGCCGATGCCGAGCGAGGCCGCCGGCAGGATCACGCCCCTGATGTTCTGCCCCACGTTGTCCGTGAGGCGGGTCCAGCCTGTGGCGGGAAACCATCCTAGGTAGACGGCGAAGAAGTAGAGCAGGAGCAAGGCCGTCATGAAGCTGGGGATGGCCAGGAGGCCGAAGCTGGCGGTGGTGATGGATCGGTCGACGGCGCCGTTGGCCCGGTAGGCGCTGAGCACGCCGAGCGGGATGGCCAGCAGCACCGACGTGGCCAGCGCCACCAACCCGATCTCCAAGGTGACCGGCAGGCGCTCGCCGATGGCCTCGAGGACCGGTTGGCGGGTCCGGTACGAACGCCCGAAATCCCCCCGGAAGGTCTTGCCCACGTAGGTCAGGTACCGCTCCCAGATGGGCTTGTCGAGGCCGAGGTCGTGGCGCACGGCGGCGATGGCCGCGGCCGACGGTTCGGACCCTTGCAGGACCTGGAGGGCGGGGTCGCCGGGCAGGAGGCTGGTGAGACCGAACGTCAACACCGAGACGAGGAAGACGGTCGGCACCAGCGTCAAGAGCTTGCGCAAGAACTGACGCATGGTGCCGACCGTACCTCTTACTTCTGCTTGGTTACTTCGAGACCCACACGTAGGCGAAAGCGACGACGCTCTGCTCGCTCTTGCCCTTGGACTTGCCGTCGGGGTAGGTCCACGGCCCGGCGACCTGGTGGACGTTCGGCTTGGCCGCGGTGGAAGCTGCGGTGGAGCCGGTCCAGGTCTGCGGCACCTCTTCGTCGAAGATGAGGCCGATCTTCTCGTAGGCGTCGTAGCGGGTCTTGAAGTCCGCGCTCTCACGAGCCGTCTTGAGGAGGGCCTGCACTTCGGGGTTGTCGAAGTTGGTGACGTTGGCCGCTTGGCCGTTGGGCGGGGCGTACTGGTTGAACAGCACGTTGTCCGGGTCGCCCTGACCACCGAGACGCCAACAGTTGATCATGTAGTCGGCCTCGGTGTACGGGGCCTTGCCCACGGCGTTCTGGATGTGGGTGGCCTGCTCCACCTGCTTGAGCTCGACCTGGAAACCGACCTGGGTCTCCATCTGCTGGACCGCCTGGGCATAGGCGATCAGGGTGGCGTCGGGCGGGCAGGCGAAGGTGATGCTCACCGGGTCGCCCGGCTTCTTGCCGTCGGAACGAGCGGGGTCGTTCTTGTAGGCATCGAGCAGCTTCTTGGCCTCGGTCGGGTTGTTCTGCGGGTAGGCGTCGGCAACCTTCTTCGAGTACCACGGCGAGTCCTTCGAGAAGAACTGCGTCGAGGTCGGGCTGATGCCCTTGCCGCCGAGGACGGACACGAGGGCGTCCTGGTCCTGGGCGTAGGCGAAGGCCTTGCGCACCCGCTTGTCGTCGACGGGCGCCTTCTTCACGTTGAAGATCGACGAGCCCGAGTTGTTGCCGATGAACTCGTAACGCTTCACGGCGTCGCCGAGGTCGCGGGCGGCCTGCACGTCCTGCTGGCGCAGGGTGAACATCATGTCGACCTCACCCGAGCTGAGCGACGCCAGGCGGGCGTCCTCGTCGGGGATCGGCTTGAAGATCACCTGGTCGAGGTGGGGAAGGCCCTTCTGCCAGTAGGTCGGGTTCTTCTTCACGGTCAGCTTGGAGTCGCGCTCCCAGCTATCGAAGACGAACGGGCCCGTGCCCACCGGGTGGGCGGACACGTCGGCGCCGAACTTGGCGGCGTTGGTCGGCGAGAAGATGTACCCGGGAGCGCCGGTCAGCAGCTCGGCGAAGGGGCCGTACGGGCTCTTGAGCTTGTACTTGACCGTCAGCGGGTCGACGACCTCCATGCTGTCGACGGTGGCGAGGGCACCGGCGCAGCGCGACGTCGGCGCCTTGGCCGCGTCGAAGTTGGCCTTGACCGCGGCGGAGTCGAGGGCGGTGCCGTCCTGGAACTTCACGCCGGGCCGCATCTTCATCGTCCACTCGGTGAGGTCGGCGTTCGGGGCGAGCGACTCGGCCAGGTACGGGACGACCTTGCCGTCGGCGGCGCGAGCGGTCAGGGGGTCGTAGAGCGCGTGCATGATCGTGGTGCCGGATTCGGAGTGCGAGTCGACGCAGGGCTGCCAGCCCGTGCTCTCGGCCTCGAGGCCGAAGGTGACGCTGCCGCCGTCCACCGGCGTGCCTTCGTCGACGGTCGTGTCCTTGACGATGCCGGTGTCGGCATTCTTCTTGGAGCCGCCGCCACCGCAGGCCGCGGCCACCAGCGAGACGAGGGCGAGGATCAGCAGCAGGAGCCGGAACGGCGAGCTGCTCGATCGGGATCGTGAAGTCAAAGCGCATCCCCCTACCGTGAACGGGCCGGTATCGAACCGGTCCCGGCGCTGTGACAGCAGTCACAACACGGTTCGGACTGTAGCCGCTTATTACGGTTGTGTTGCGATCTCCTGGGTGCTTGGTACCCGTTTTCAGCGACTCTTCAGCCGCCGCTTCGGCATGGCCGACGCCGTGAGCAGGGCGACCGCCAGCCAGCCGAGGCCGTGGGCCCGCTCGACGTTGACCGGCCACGCGAAGTCGGGGGGATACCCGTACCTCGCCTGCTGGCCGACGGTGTAGGCGGCCGCGGCCGCCAGCGCCAGGGCGGCCCCGAAGGCCAGGCCCCAGCGGGCCGGCTTCCACCGCGCCGCCGCCAGCGTGGCCGCCCCGGCCAGCACGCCGACGGCCAGGCCCGCGGCCGCGAGGAACACCGCGGTCACGACCAGCGCGGCCAGGTACGTCGGCGCCCCCGGCGCCTCCATTGCTGGGTTGTCTGCCACATGTGGCAGTGAACTCAGCAATGGACGGCGGCGGAGGGCGAGGACGAGGCAGGCGAGGGTGGCGACGGCCGAGACGGCGAGGCCGATGCGGACCTTGCGTTGCGGCGTCCACTCCAGGTGGACGTCGAGGTGACCGGTCGCGGTCGGACGGACGAGCCAACCGTTGGCGTAGCCGTCGACCAACTCCGGCGGCCCGAGGTCGTGGCCGCCGGCGGTCGCCTTCCACCCGGCATTGTGGCTCTGCCCGAGCACGAGCCAGAACGCCTCACCCTTGGCCGCTTGGACGCTCGCGTCGAACGACGTGCGGCTCGTGCCCGTCACCGTCACGACGTTTGGGCGCGCTGAGTTCGCCATTGCGAAGTCAGCGCGCCCAAACGAGTGGAGGAGGAGGCGGTCGACGTCGATGCCGGCGGCCTTGCCAGGCGCGGTGCGGACGTCGTGGTCGCCGGGGCCGAGTTCGAGGGACCGGCCGCAGGGGCCGATGGTGCCGTCGGGTTCGCGGCGAACGGGGAGCGGTTGGCCGTCGACGGTGACCAGGTCGTCGCGGCAGGGCGAACGGGGCGGCGTGGCCTCGGCCCGGACGCCGGGCAGGCCGAGCTCGGCGATGGCGACCGGCAGTTGGAGGGGCGCGTCGCTGAAGAAGTCGGGCGTGACGACCGGGCGGGTGTCCTCGATGACGACGCGGAAGCGGCGACCGGTGACGGGGGCGAAGGTGGTGGTGGGCAGGTCGAGGAAGCGGACCTCGCCGTCGTCGACCTCGAGGCGGATGCGCGTGGGCACCGAGTGACGACCGTCGTCGACGAGTCGAAGGTCGAGGTGGTCGACGGTGATCGGCGCCGGTGTCTCGACCTCCATCCAGTGGCCGACCTGGTCGCCGAGGCCCGGGCTCCACGCGGTGGCGGGGTCGCCGTCGACAGCGGCCGAGGCGCGGGCGGCGAGGTCGCCAGGCAGGCGCGCGTCGGAGCGGGCCACGACGCCGGTCACGCCGATGAGCTGGTCGACGACGTCGTCGGGCGCGGCCGGCGAGATGCGGGCGGTACCGCCGATGGTGAACGAGCGGGCCGTCGGGAGCGAGAACGTGCGCTTGAGCGAAGGCTCCTCGTCGGAGCGGTTGGGGTCGCCCGGGTTGCTGCGCTGGCGGGTGAGGACGACGGTGAGGCTGCGGGTGGCGTCGCCGGCGTGGGCCAGCAGGTCGGTCGGCAGGCGCAGCACCTCGTCGACCCGGGCGCCGGCGACGTCGAGCTCGGCCAGGCCGACGCCGCTGAGGCCGTCGTACACCGGGCGCCGGCCGGCGTCGGTGGAGAGGATCTCGAAGTCGAGGGTGCGGAACGTGCGCGACGGGAAGCGCAGCACCTCGCCGTCGGCGTGGCGCGAGGGCTCGCCCAGGTCGACGTCGACGAAGTCCTTCCCGTCGAAGGTGAGCCGGGCCCGGGTGATGAAGCGGTTGCGGGGTCCGGTCTGGGGTTGCACCGCCCGCACGTTGTCGGTGGTGACCGGTGCCTTCAGCTCGACCCGCAAGCGCTCGCCCTCGACCGGGGCGAAGGCGCCGACGCGCCACGCGGTGTCGAGGTCGCCGTCGAGGGCGTTGGCCGCCCGGTCCTCGGGCGTGTACGACACCGGGTTGCCGTAGTGGCTGGCCCGGACCGAGGCCACGCCCCGCTGCTGGGCGATCGTCTGCGACGCCGTCGTCTGCGTCGGGAAGACGTCGAGGCGGGCGTCGGTCGGGTCGGCCACGAGGCTGCCGGCGCCCGGTTGCTCGGTGAAGCCGGTGTTCTCCCGCACCGTCCCCCACCGCCGGGCCCGCAGCCGGTTCGAGTCGGTGAGAACGAGGGCGGTGCTCGGGTCGGCGAGGGCGCCGGCCCAGTCGGTGATCGAGCCGGCGTAACGGATGGGCCCGGCCTCGGGATGGAGGAGTCCGGCGGCGGCCAGGTCGACGATGCCCTCGCCGTCGCCGGCCACGATGGTGCCGCCGGCCACCGGTTGGGCCCGCAGGATCGGGGGCGTGGCCGCGATCGGGTAGGTCTCCACCGCACGGGGATCACGGGCACCGGCCGGCACGCCGAGGTCGAGCTCGTCCACCAGTGGCGCGCCCTTGCGGGTCGGCGTCGACGGCACCTGCGGGCCCAGGGCGAACGGGTTGGTGAGCCCGAG
Source organism: Actinomycetota bacterium (assembly GCA_034668185.1). Lineage (GTDB taxonomy): Bacteria > Actinomycetota > Acidimicrobiia > Acidimicrobiales > CADCTF01 > DATLED01. The sequence goes on along the minus strand of JAXDPV010000257.1, from coordinate 1,677 downwards.
CTCGTCGGCCAGCACCCGCGGGTGGGGCGTGCGGTAGCGCTCGTACTGGAGGTCGTTCCGGAAGAGGACGTCGCCCGCGGAGATCAACTGGGCGAACGGGACCAGCGACTGCGGCTCGGCCACGCCTTCCTGGAGGCGGCGGTCGAAGGCGTTGAGGAGGTCGGCCGACGCCGGCGATCCATAGGGGATGAGCTCGCGGGCGACGTAGGGCCGGTCCATGAGATAGGGCGTGATCGGGTCGATGGTGTTGCCCCAGCGGTACGACGCGAAGTCGGAGCCGGGCAGCTCGAGGACGCGGGTCTCGTGCGACTTGGCGTCGAGGTAGTGCGCCATCTTGGGCCAGTAGGCGGGGATCTTCTCGGGCCGCTTGATGTGCTGGCCGACGGCGACATCGCCGTTGACGAGGGGCGGGGCCATGGCCGCGATGACGAGGACGGCCGCGGCCACCGCGGCGATACGTCCGAGGTTGGGCCGGAGGTTGGCGATGGCGGTGACGGCCGCGCCCAGCAACAGCGCCAGGCCCAGGGCGACGAGGGGGACGGCTCGCGGCGTGCTGCGAAGGGCGAGGCCGACGGTCGAGGTGTTGGCCAGCGACTTGAAGGCCGAGCCGATGGGCGACGGGCGGTCGTAGGGATGGGCGCCGACGGCGACGAGGGTGCCGATGGCGACGAGGGCGACGGCGAAGGCGCGGTGGCGCCAGCGGAGGAGGGCGGCGCCGGCGAGGGCGAGGGTCGGGACGGCGAAGCTGAGGGCCATCAGCCACAGGGTCTGGGTGTAGGCGATGGCCGGCTCGATCCAGGGGCCGAGCTTGTCGTTGCCGTAGAAGAACCAGTAGCCGAGGCCCCGCAGCACCTCCGACGCGAGCGACGTGCGGGCGACGGTCTCGACGGTCTCGGTGTAACGCAGGATCGGGATGCCGTAACTGCCTTGCACGGCCAGGCCCATCACCCACCACACCGACACGAGGGCGGTGAGCGCGCCGATCCTGGCCGCGGCGGCGATGGTGGCCCTGGCGCCGGCTTCCTTGGCCGCGAACACCAACCACAGCACCGGGCCGAGGCCGGCGAAGACGAGGGCGGTGGCGTTCACCCCGCCGACGCCGAGGACGACGAGGGCGAAGAGCGCGGGGTCGCGCCATCCCCCGCGTTTCAATGCCCGGTCGGCGAAGGCGACGAGCCACGGCAGCGCGGCCCACGGCAGCAGGATCACCGAGATGCGGGCCGAGTAGTCGAGGACGTAGGGCGAGAGCATGTAGGCCAGCGCGGCCACGACCGGCCCCGCGCCCCGCCAGCCGATGGTGCGGGCGAGGAAGAGCACGCCGGCGCCGGCGGCGAACAGGATCGTGCCGAGCCAGAGTCGTTGGGCCAGCCAGTCGGGCGCGCCGATGGTGTCGAAGAACCAGAACCACGGGCCCATCGGGAAGAGGTAGCCGATCGTCTGGTGGGTCAGCGTGCCCATGCCGACGTTCGGGTCCCACATCGACACCGCCCGGGCCAGCAACTGGGCGGGGTCGAGGTAGAGGTAGGTCTTGGTGTCGGCCGCCACCACCCCAGGCTCGGACAACACCTGGGGGACGTAGGCCAGCACCGCCACCAGCGCCCGCCCGCGCCCGCCGCCCGCCCGGTTGCGGGCGGTCAACGGCGGTCGGGGCGGCGGCGCAAGGCTTCGGCCGCGAGC
>JAXDPV010000256.1:0-8856 GCA_034668185.1 Actinomycetota bacterium | reverse complement strand
CCGCTCGCCCTTGGCCGAGGCCCTCCTTCGGGACCGCCTGGCCCGCCGCGGCGCGGCCGCCAACGTGTACTCGGCCGGCCTCCTCGACGCAGGGCGACCGGCCAGCGCCCACGGCATCGACGTCCTCAGGCAGCGCGGCCTCGACCTCACCGGGCACCGCAGCCGCACCTTCACCGCCGAGGCCCTCGACCGGGCCGACCTCGTCGTCGGCATGGCCCGCCTCCACGTCAGGGAAGCGGTGGCGGCCGCGCCCGGCGCGTGGCGCAAGACCTTCACCCTGAAGGAGCTCGTGCGCCGGGGCGAGGACATCGGCCCCCGGGCCCACGGCCAGCCGCTGGAGGAATGGCTGCTGAAGGCCCACGCCGGCCGCATCCCCGCCGACCTGCTCGGCGAGTCGGACGACGACGACATCTTCGACCCGATCGGCTCGACCCGCCAGGTGTACGAAGCTACGGCGAATGAGATCGAGGATCTGGTCGACCGCCTCGTGAACCTCCTGGAGGAGCCCACACCATGACGACGCCGCGCGACACCGAGCTCTTCGCCATCATCGACCGAGAGCGCGAGCGCCAGACGACCACGCTCCAGCTCATCGCCTCGGAGAACTTCACCTCGCCCGAGGTGATGGAGGCCACCGGCTCGGTCCTCACCAACAAGTACTCCGAGGGCTACCCGGGCAAGCGCTACTACGGCGGCAACGCCGTGATCGACGACGTCGAGAGACTGGCCATCGACCGGGTCAAGGCGCTGTTCGGCGCCGAGCACGCCAACGTCCAGCCCCACTCGGGCGCCAGCGCCAACATGGCCGTGTACCTCGGCCTCCTCCAGCCGGGCGACACCATCCTGGGTATGCGCCTCGACCAAGGCGGCCACCTCACCCACGGCTCGCCGGTCAACGCCAGCGGCAAGCTCTACCGCTTCGTCTCCTACGGCGTGACCAAGAGCGACGAGCGCATCGACCTCGACGAGCTCGCCGACCTGGCCAGGGTCGAGCGGCCGAAGATGATCGTGGCCGGTGCCACCGCCTATCCCCGCATCATCGACGCCGAACCCATCGCCCGCATCGCCGCCAACGTCGGCGCGTTGTTCCTCTTCGATGCGGCCCACATCGCCGGCCTCGTCGCCGGCGGCGCCCACCCGAGCCCGGTGCCCCACGCCGACGTGGTCACGTTCACCACCCACAAGACGTTGCGGGGGCCGAGGGGCGGTTGCATCCTTTCGAGGAGTGAGTTCGCCGAGGCCATCGACAAGTCGGTGTTCCCCGGCTTCCAGGGCGGGCCGCTCGAACACGTGATCGCGGCCAAGGCCGTCGCTTTCCACGAAGCCAGCCAACCGAGCTTCCGCGACTACGCCGCCCAGATCGTGCGCAACGCCCAGGCCCTGGCCGCCGCCCTCGCCAACGAGGGCTTCCGCCTCGTGTCGGGCGGCACCGACAACCACCTCATGCTCGTCGACCTGCGCACCTTCAACCCCGAGCTCAGCGGCAAGAAGGCCCGCCTCGCCCTCGACCGGGCCGGCATCACCCTCAACGAGAACACCGTGCCCGACGACCCCCGGCCGCCGTACATCACCAGCGGCCTGCGCATCGGCACCGCCGCGGTCACCACTGCCGGCATGACCGAGGGCGAGATGCCGGTGATCGCTTCACTGATCGCCCGCGTCCTCAAGACCATCGGCGACGCCGACGAAGAGCGGGCCGTCCTCGACGAGGTCAACGCCCTCTGCTCGAAGTTCAACCCGTACCCCGGGTGACCCCGCCCCCGTTCGCTTTTGGGTGCCATATCTCACGCCCTGGCGTGAGATATGGCACCCAAAACGGTAGAGGGAGGGGGGTGGCGTGAGCCCGAGGCTGGGGGCGTACGCCGCGGTGTTCGGGGTGGCGGTGGTGGCGACGTACCTGCTGACGTTCGTGACGAGGCGGTTGGCGATCAGGTTCGGGGCGGTGGTGTTGCCCGACCCGGGCAACCCGAGGCGGGTCCACACCCGGCCGCTGCCGACGTCGGGCGCGAGCCTGTTCCTCGGGTTCCTGGCGGCCATGGTCGTGGCCAGCCGCATCCCCGTGTTCCACTCGGTCTTCCAAGGGTCGTCGGAGCCGTTGGCCGTGGTCCTGGCGGCGTCGGTGATGTTCGGCGTCGGGATGCTCGACGACCTGCTCGAGGTGTCGCCCCCGGCCAAGATGGCCGGCATCGTCTTGTCGGGCAGCGTCCTCAGCCTGCTCGGCGTGGTGATGATCTTCCTGCGCATCCCCTTCCTCGACCTCGTCGGCATCTCGCCCGACCTGGCCCCGCTGGTGACGGTGCTGTGGGTGGCGGGCATGGCCAACGCCCTCAACCTCATCGACGGCCTCGACGGCCTGGCCGCGGGCATCGTCGCCATCGCCGCCGGCGCCTTCTTCCTCTACACCGTGCAGATCGGGCCCGACAACGCCGGCCTGCTCAGCGAAACCAGCATCGGCCCGATGATCGCGGCCATCGCCTGCGGCATCTGCGTCGGCTTCCTGCCCCACAACTTCCACCCGGCCCGCATCCAGATGGGCGACTCCGGTGCGCTCTTCCTCGGCCTCCTCATGGCCGCGGCCACCCTCGCCGTCGGCGGCCGCACCGACCAGCCGTTCTCGGGCCAGACCTACTTCTTCTACGCCCCGATCTTCATCCCGTTCTTCATCCTCGGCGTCCCGATCTTCGACACCGCCTTCGCCATCGTGCGCCGCACCGGCAAGTTCAGCGTGGCCGACAAGGGCCACCTCCACCACCGCCTCATGTCCCTCGGCCACGGCCAACGGCGCTCGGTCGCGATCCTCTGGGCCTGGACCGCGATCCTCAGCGGCCTCGTGCTGTTCCCGACCTATACCAACAAGGGCAACGCCGTGATCCCGTTCGCCGTGCTCGCCCTGGGCGTGCTGCTCTACACGTTCTTCCACCCCGGGATCAGGCGGGGCCCCGACGCCGTGGTCGAGGACGTGCTGAGCCATCCGCCCGCCGACTAGGGTTCCCCCCGATTTGCGGGCGTTCGACGGCGTCAGTAGATTGGGAAAACATTCACAAGCGGCGTAAGAGGGGCGTGGGTGAAGGCAGTCGAGCACAAGCAGAAGCTGTACAACGGCTTCGGCAACGCGCTCTCTCGCGCCGTGGAGTTCGTGGCCATCCCGATCCTGTTCGGGTGGGTCGGCCACCTGCTCGACCGGCGTTTCGGCACCGGTTCGCTGCTGCTGATCGTGCTCGGCGTCGTCGGCCTGTTCGGCGTGTTCATGAGCGCCTGGTACCGCTACGTGGAGGCCATGCAGGCCGAGGAGGCCAAGGCCCCGTGGCGCAAGCGATGACGACCACCGCGGCCCCGGCCCCCGAGCGCCAGCTCGCCACCGACATGGTCCGCCGCGGCCTGCCCGCCCTGCCGGTGCTGGTGATCGTGGCCGCCCTCGGGTGGGGGGTACACGGCGCCCTCTCGAGCGCCTACGCCATCGTCCTGGTCATCGTGAACCTGCTGCTCTCGGCGGCTGCCCTGGCCTGGGCCGCCCGCATCTCGCCGCCGGCGATCATGGCCACGGCCATGGGCGGCTTCCTCGTCCGCATGGCCCTCATCGTCCTCGCCGTCCAGGCGGTCAAGGGCCAGGCCTGGGTCGAGGTCGTGCCCCTCGGCATCACCATCGTCGTCACCCACCTCGGCCTCCTGATCATGGAGAGCCGCCACGTGTCCGCCTCCCTCGCCTACCCGGCGTTGAAGCCTCCCCGGACTGGAGCCTGATCGAGTGCTCGCCCTCGACTTCCCGCCCATCAGCCACCTCATCGAGTGGCCCGACATCTTCCTCAAGGGCAACGAGTGGTTCGCCATCAACAAGGTCGTCCTGTTGATGTTCGCCGCCGTGGCCGTGGTGTTCGGCTTCTACATGACGGCCGCCCGCAAGGCGAGCCTGGTGCCGACGGGCGTGCAGAACATGGCCGAGGTGGCGGTCGACTTCGTCCGCAACGACATCATCCTCCAGGGCATCGGCCCTGACGGCCTGGCCTTCACGCCCTTCCTGCTCACCCTCTTCAGCTTCATCTTCGTGGGCAACCTGTTCGAGGTCATCCCCGGCGTCCAGATGCCGGTCAACGCCCGCATGGCCCTGCCCGCCTTCATGGCCATCATCATCTGGTTCATCTACCACTACGTGGGCATCAAGCATCAGGGCCCGCTCAAGTACCTGAAGGCGTCCACCATCCCGCCGGGCGTGCCCCTCGCCATGTTGCCGCTGGTGGCCTTCATCGAGTTCCTGCAGTTCCTGCTGCTCAGGCCCTTCTCGCTGGCCGTCCGGTTGTTCGCCAACATGCTGGCCGGCCACCTCCTGCTGGTGACCTTCGCCGTGCTGACGGCGGCGCTGTTCAAGGCCACCTACATCGGGGCGGCGGCGCCGCTGGCGCTGCTCATCGCCCTGACCGGGTTCGAGGTCCTGGTCGCGTTCCTGCAGGCATTCATCTTCACGATCCTCGCTGCCGTGTACATCGGCGGCGCCATGCATCCCGAGCACTAGGAGGCTCAGTTGTTCCACGTCCTGGCAACCCTGCACATGCTGTTGGCCCAGCAAGGCCCCGGCGAGCTGCAGAAGGGCCTCACCGCCATCGGCCGCGGCATCGTCTACGGCGGCGCCGCCATCGGCCCCGGCATCGGCATCGGCCTGGTGGTCGGCAACGCCATCACCGCCATGGCCCGCCAGCCCGAGGCCGCCGGCATGGTCCGCACGACCATGTTCCTCGGCATCGCCTTCACCGAGGCCCTGGCCCTGTTCGGCTTCGTCCTCGCCTTCATCGTCGCTGGATAGCGGAGAGAGAGACCAAGACATGCGCGTACGTGCTGTCGTCGCCGCACTGCTCATCGCTGCCGGCAGCCTCTTCGCCGGAGGCTCGGCGGCGTGGGCCGAACCGACCCATGTGGGCGAGGAGTGCATCAAGATCCTCGACAACGGCGGCGACCCGGTCGACTGCCACCAGGCCCCGAGCCCGATCATCCCGGCCAAGAACGAGATCATCTGGGGCGCCATCTCGTTCACGGTGCTGCTCGTCCTCATGTGGAAGTTCGCCTTCCCAGGCCTGAAGAAGGGCATGGAGGCGCGCACCACCCGCATCCGCGAGAGCCTCGACGAGTCCGAACGGACGAAGTCGGAAGCCCAGCGGATCCTCGAGGACTACCAACGCCAATTGGCCGACGCCAAGAACGAGTCGAACCGGATCATCGAGGAGGCCCGTCAAACGGCCGAGCAGATGCGCCGCGACTTGATGGCGCGGGCCGAGGCCGAGGTCAACGAGCTTCGCGACCGCACCCGCCAGGAGATCGACGCCGCCCAGCAGCGGGCCCTCGCCGACCTGCGGCGTGAGGTGTCGGAGCTGGCCATCGGGGCGGCTGAGGTCGTCGTCCAGCGCAACCTCGACCGCGACACCAACCGGGCCATCGTCGAGCGCTTCATCGAGCAGGTCGGGACCAACGCCTGATGGCTGCCGAAGACCGCCTGGAGGCCTACGCCACGGCGTTGTTCGAGATCGCGCGGGCCGAGGGCAACCTCGAGCGGGTCGAGGCCGAGCTCTACCAGGTGGCCAAGGTCATCGAGTCCAACGACGAGCTCCGCTCGACGCTGACCGACCAGGCCCTCCCGGTCGACCTGCGCCAAGGCGTCGTCGAAGACCTCCTCGAGGGCCGGGCCCAGCCCGTCACCAAGTCGTTGGTGTCGTTCGTCGTCGGCGCCGGCCGGGCCCGCGACCTGCCGGCGATCATCGAGCGCATGGTGCAGCACTCGGCGGCCGAGCGCGACCAGGTCGTGGCCGAGGTCAAGTCGGCCTTCCCCCTCGACGACGACCAGCAGCGACGCCTGGCCGAAGCCCTCGCCGCCCGCACCGGCAAGCAGGTCTCGGTCAAAGTCAACGTCGACCCGTCGATCATCGGCGGCGTCGTGGCCACCATCGGCGACACCGTCATCGACGGCAGCGTCCGCCGCGTCCTCGAGCAACTTCGCACCTCCCTGTAGAGAACAGGAACCCGCTTCTTATGTCTGACTTCAGCATCAACTCCGACGACATCGTGAGCGCGCTGCGCAAGCGCCTCGAAGGTTTCAGCCCCGAGCTCATGAGCGCGCAGGTGGGCCGGGTCGTCGAGGTCGGCGACGGCATCGCCCGCGTGTCGGGCCTGCCCGGCGTGTCGGTGAACGAGCTGTTGCAGTTCGCCGGCGGCGTCCTCGGCATCGCCCTCAACCTCGACGAGGAGTCGATCGGCGCCGTCATCCTGGGCGAGGTCGACGAGATCGAGGAGGGCTCCGAGGTCCAGGCCACCGGGCGCATCCTGTCGATCCCCGTCGGCGACGGCCTGCTCGGCCGGGTGGTGTCGCCCCTCGGCGAGCCCATCGACGGCAAGGGCCCGATCGTCGGCGGCATCCCCCGCCGGGTCGAGATCCAGGCGCCCGGCATCGTCGACCGCCAGCCGGTGAAGGAGCCGTTGCAGACCGGCATCAAGGTCATCGACGCCAACACCCCCGTCGGCCGGGGCCAGCGCGAGCTGATCATCGGCGACCGCAAGACGGGCAAGACGTCGGTGGCCGTCGACACGATCATCAACCAGCGCGGCCTCGGCGTGAAGTGCATCTACGTCGGCATCGGCCAGAAGGCCTCGACCGTGGCCGAGATCGTGAACGTGCTCCGTGAAGCCGGCGCCCTCGACTACACCGTCGTCGTCAACGCACCCGCGTCCGACCCGTCGCCGTTCAAGTGGCTCGCCCCCTACGCCGGCTGCGCCATCGGCCAGCACTGGATGGAGAACGGCGAGCACGCGCTCATCGTGTACGACGACCTGTCCAAGCAGGCCGACGCCTACCGCCAGATGTCGCTGCTGCTGCGCCGGCCCCCGGGCCGCGAGGCCTACCCGGGTGACGTCTTCTACCTCCACTCCCGGTTGCTCGAGCGGGCGGCCAAGCTGTCCGACGCCATGGGCGCGGGCTCGCTGACGGCGCTGCCGATCATCGAGACCAAGGCCGGCGACATTTCCGCCTACATCCCGACCAACGTGATCTCGATCACCGACGGCCAGATCTTCCTCGACCTCGACCTGTTCAACTCGGGCGTGCGCCCGGCCATGAACGTGGGCACCTCGGTTTCCCGGGTCGGTGGCTCGGCCCAGACCAAGGCCATGAAGGCGGTGTCGGGCGGCCTGAAGCTCGACCTGGCCAACTTCCGCGAGCTCGAGTCGTTTGCGGCGTTCGGCGCCGAGCTCGACAAGGCGTCGCAGGCGCTCATCGACCGGGGCCGCCGCCTGGTCGAACTGCTCAAGCAGCCGAACGGCCATCCAATGCCGGTGGCCGAACAGGTCGTGTCGATCTTCGCCGGCGTGAACGGCTACCTCGACGACGTCCCCATCGGCGACGTCAGCCGCTTCGAGGCCGAGCTCATCGAGGACGTGCGGGCCCGCGCGCCCCAGATCCTCGACGGCATCCGCGCCGGCGGTGGGCTGCCCGAGGACGACCTCAACGAAGCGGTCAAGTCGTTCAAGGACCGGTTCACGCCGTCCGAGACCGTGGGCGTGGAGTAGCCCGTTCATGGCAGGTGGCCAGGAGCGCGTGCTGCGGCGGCGGATCAAGTCCGTCCAGAGCACGAAGAAGATCACCAAGGCGATGGAGCTCATCGCCGCCAGCCGGATCGTCAAGGCCCAGGCCCGCGTGGCTGCCGCCCGCCCTTACAGCGAGCAGATCACCGCGGTCATCGGGAACCTGGCATCGGCCGGCGCAGGTGCATCGAACCCGCTCCTGGTGCCCCGTGACGAGGTCCGCACCGTCGGCTTCGTCGTCATCGCTGCCGACCGCGGCCTGTCGGGTGGCTACAACTCGACGGTGATCCGGGCGGCCGAGCGCCAGCTCCAGGCCGACGTCGCGGCCGGGCGCGACTACCGGCTGGTCCTCGTGGGCAAGAAGGCCACGAAGTACTTCCGCTTCCGGGGCTACAAGATCGAGGCCTCGTTCGAAGGCTTCAGCGACGCCCCCACCTACGAGAACGCTCGGGCGGTGGCGGCGGCGGTGATGCGGCTCTACGCCGACGGCGAGATCGACCAGGTCGAGCTGGCCTACACCCAGTTCATCTCGGTGGCCTCGCTGCGGGTACACGTGCGCCGGTGCCTGCCGCTCGAGGCCATCGGCGAGATCGCTTCGGCCGAGGCCTCGACGGGGCCGTCGGCCGACTACGAGTTCGAGCCCGAGCCCGGCGCCATCCTCGAAGAGATCGTGCCCCGCTACATCGAGAGCCGGCTGTTCGCGGCCATGCTCGACGCCGCCGCCTCGCAGCACGCGGCCCAGCAGCGGGCCATGAAGTCGGCCACCGACAACGCGGATGAGCTCATCAAGATCCTGACCCGCGGCATGAACCGCGCCCGCCAGGACTCGATCACCACCGAGATCATCGAGATCGCCTCCGGCGCCGAGGCCCTGGCCGCGGCCGCGTCCGGCGAAGTCGACTACCTCCACGACCGCATCGAGGACCCGGACCTGTTCCGCCACTGGGACCGCAACCTCGACCGCCGCACCCATCCCCACGAGGAGCCACACGCACGATGACCGTCACCGAGAACGTCCCCAAGACCCACAAGGACGGCCGCATCGTCGCCATCGTCGGCCCGGTGGTCGACGTCGAGTTCCCCCCCGGCGACCGGCCCGAGATCAACACCGCCCTCGAGTTCGACATCACCATCGAGGGCGTCAAGGAGGTCGTGACCGCCGAGGTCGCGCAGCACATCGGCGACAGCCGCATCCGGGCCATCGCGATGAAGCCGACCGACGGCCTCAAGCGGGGCGAGGCCGTGCGCAACACCGGGCGTGGCATCAACGTGCCCGTCGGTCCTGGCGTTCTCGGCCAC
>JAXDPV010000255.1:0-22702 GCA_034668185.1 Actinomycetota bacterium | reverse complement strand
GCCGCAGTCAGGCGAGGTCGTCACCGGCGACCGCGCCACCGCCGCGGCCGCGGCCGCGCTGGCCCTCGTCCTCGCCGGCACGTTCGCCGCCATCGCCGTGCTGTGGTTGTTGCTGCAAGCCCGCGGCCGCAACGTCGAGGAGGCCAAGCAGTCGTTCCTCGCCATCGCCGGCCACGAGCTGCGCACGCCGCTGACGGTGGTGAAGGGGTTCACCGACCTGCTCGTCGACCGGTGGGAGCAGGTGCCCGACGAGTCCCGCCACAGCATCGTCGAGACGATCAGCTTCCAGGTGCGCAACCTCGAGCACCTCGTCGAGCGGTTGCTGCTCGGCGCCCAGCTCGAGGCCGGCGTCTCGCCCTCGATCTCGCACCAGGCCGTGCCCCTCGCTCCCCTCCTCGCCGACACCGCCGCCCACCACGGATCGCTGGCCCCGACGCACGAGTTCGTGGTCGACGCGCCCGGCGACCTCCAGGCCTGGGCCGACCGCAAGGCCCTCGACCACGTGCTCACCAACCTGGTCGAGAACGCGGTGAAGTACTCGCCCAAGGGCGGCACGGTGACGTTGTCGGCCGCGCCCGGCCGGGCCGGCCGGGTCAGGCTCGTGGTCGAGGACGAAGGCATCGGCCTGCCCACCGACCTCGACGCGATCTTCGACAAGTTCGTGCAGCGCGAGGACGTCGACACCCGGACCCACGACGAAGGCGGCGTCGGCCTCGGGCTCTACATCGTGCGCACCCTCGTCGACCAGATGGGTGGCACCGTCCGGGCCGAGCGCCGCTCCCCCGCCGGCGCCCGTCTCGTCGTCACCCTGCCCACGCCCAAGTAGCCCCGAGACGACGCTCCGTGATGCCGCGGTGACTTAGCGCGTGTAGTCACGGAGGGTGCCGCTGATAGCACCGGGGGTCAACACTCGTAGTTCTCACGGACGGCGACGAAATGGCGTCCACGGGCCATTGAATCGAGGGCCCGAATCGCTGACGCTGAGGACGGTCAATCGACCACTGCCCGCACCAGGAGGACCGCACCCCCCATGCGCAAGACCGTCGCAACCCTCTTCATTGCCCTTTCCGTACTGATTGCCCAGTCAGGTGTCGCCCACGCCGACAACGTGCCCGTCACCGCCACCCTCACCGGCGCCACCGTCGGTACCCGAACCCTCACCGTCCCGCTGAGCATCGCCCTGGCGACGTCCAGCGGCGTGTCCACCATCAACGGCTCGTTCCAGACCGTTGTCACCGAGGCGGCCAAGGCCGGCGCCAACCCGTGGAAGGTCACCACGTCGCTCAGCGACCTGGTCCTGCAGGGCTCGCCGACCGACACCATCTCCAAGAGCCAGGTCGACCTGTTCAACCGGGCCACGACGCCGGTCGCCGGCGGCGGCACCATCACCCACCCAGGGACGGACCCGCAGGACTTCTCGGTGGAGCGCACGCTCGTCAACAACGTGCAGAACACCCTGCAGGTCTATACGGGCACCTACACCACCACCGCCGGACTGCAGCTCCACATCCCCAACGGCACGAAGACCGGCATCTACGACGCAACCATGACCATCACCTTGGTCCAGTAGCTGCCCGGTCCGTCCGCACAAACGATCCAAGGAGCAAGGTCCCATGCTCGTCACCCGCATCGCCCGCACCAGCAGCGCCGCCCTCGTGGCGGCGCTGCTGTGCGGGGCCACCCTCGTCCTCTCGGCCGCGCCGGCCGGCGCCCAGGTCAGGACCGGCGACATCCAGTCGGTCGGCATGAGCCCCACCGAGAGCAAGCCCGACGACCCCAACGCCGGCCAGTGGTTCATCTTCTCGATCGCCCCTGGCCAGGCGGCCGGCACCAAGGCCCGCATCACCAACCCGGCCGACGTGCCCCAGACGGTCAAGCTCTACCTCGCCGACCTCGTCTTCGGGAAGGACGGCACCCCGTCGATCCCCGAGGCCAAGCCGGCCGACATCGGCCTGTGGGGCAGGTTCGAGCAACCGGTCGTGACCCTGCAGCCGCACCAGGAGCTGCAACTCCCCTTCTCCCTCACCGTGCCGGCCGACGCCGAGCCCGGTGACCACGTCGGCGCGGTGGTGGCCGAGTCGGCCCCGATCGGCGACACCGTCAGGGTCGTCAAGCGCATCGCCACCCGGCTCTACGTGACCGTGCCAGGCGACGCCACCAAGTCGTTCTCCATCCTCAAGGTGACCAAGCACATCGGCTCGAAGTGGTTTCCCGCCAACGTGGCCGTCACGACCTACGTGAAGAACACCGGCCGGGTGCGCATCCACCCGTCGGTGACCGTCGCCGGGCGGAAGGCCACGGGGTCCGACCCGCTGATGGCCAGGGCCGTCGAGACCTACACCGCGGCGGTGAAGATCCCCTGGTACGGCGGGCCGGTCTCGATCCCGGTCGAGGTCGCGACCGACGCCGGCACCAAGGACGTGCAGTCGTCGGTGTTCGTCGTGCCCCTCGGGTTGTTGGCCTCGCTGCCGCTGGCCTTCCTCGTGATGCTCGGCGCCCGCGGCCTCTGGCGGCTCAGGGCCCGCAAGCTGCGGGGCCTGCAGGCCGACCTGCGCCGCCTGGAGAAGCTCGTCGCCGAGAAGCAGACGGGCGAGGCCGCGGCCAAGGCCACCCTCGCCGGCCACGGCGGCTCGACCGGCGCCGACGACCCCGAAGCCGAGCGCATCCGCAGCATCCGCGCCGGCATCAAACGGGCCAGGCGCAACCACGCGCAACAGCCGCTCGAGCGCCTCGCCCTCGCCCTCCACGACACCGGCGAGGACGCGCTCTCGGAGTTGCTGGCCGCCATCGCCGGCGCCGAGGGCGACGCCCGCAGCGCGCTGGTGGCCGCGGCCGCGAGCTACGGCCACGACCGCCTCTCGTCGATGGCCGCGGGCTCGGTACCCGACGACGTCATGGCCGCCTCGGCGGCGCCGTCCAAGCGGCGCACGCGGCCGGCGGCAGCAGATCGAGCGGAGCCTGGCGCCGGGACCGCGCCAGGCTCCGCCCGTAGACCGCGCCCGCCACGGTCACCGGCGCCGGCTCCGGCCGAGAAGCAAACGGTCGGCGCCGCCGGCGGCCGGAACCGGGCTCGAGGCTGAGCCATGGCCGACCTCGCCAGCCCCGCGCGGGGGGAGCTGACGGAGTTCGTGGCGGCAGTGGCCCACGACCTGCTCGAACCCCTCTCCACCGTCAACGGTTACCTCGACCTCTTCCTCCGCCGCTACGGCGAGGGCGTGGACGACGGCGGCCGCGAGTTGCTCGGGGCCGCGCAGTCCGGCGCCCAGGGAATGCAGGCCCTGGTGCAGGGCCTGCTCGAGCTCACCGGCGCCACCCCGCCGGCCGACGAGCGCCGGCCCGTCGACCTGGGCGCGATCGTGGCCCAGGTCGCGGTGCGCCTGTCGAGCGCGGTGGAGGCCGCGGGCGCGACCCTGACCGTCGACGAACCCCTGCCGACGGTGACCGCAGACGCGGTGCAACTGGCCCGGCTGTTCCAGAACCTCGTGGCCAACGCCCTCAAGTTCCGCCGCCCTGACGAACCGCCGGTCGTGCGGGTCTCGGCGTCGGCGTCGCTGTCGGGCGGCGAGTGGGAGCTGGCCGTGACCGACAACGGCATCGGCATCGAGGCCGACAAGCGCGAGCACGTGTTCGGCACCTTCACCCGGCTGCACTCGCGCTCGGTGTACCCAGGCTCGGGCCTCGGGCTGGCGATCTGCAAACGCATCGTCGAAGACCACCGGGGCCGCATGTGGGTCACCGACGGGCCCGGCGGGCTCGGCGCCTCGTTCCGCTTCACCCTCCCGGCATGAGCCCGCCCCGCGTCCTCCTCGTGGAGGACAACCCGCTCCACGCCCGGCTGGTGCGGGAGATGTTGTTCGACGCGTGGGGCCCTGGCGTGGAGCTCACCCACCACGAGCGCCTCGGCGACGTCGACGCCGCGGCTGCGGTCGGTGTCGAGTGCATCCTCCTCGACCTGACGTTGCCCGACGCGTCCGGGCTCGAGGCCGTCGTGGAACTGCGGGCGGTGGCGCCCGAGATCGCACTGGTCGTGTTGAGCAGCCGCGCCGACGAGTCGATGGCCCTGGCCGCGGTGCAGCACGGCGCCCAGGACTACCTCAACAAGGCGACGATCGACGCCGCGCTCTTGAGCCGCGCCATCCGCTACGCCATCGAACGCAAGGGCTTGGAGGCCCAACTCGCCCACCAGGCCATGCACGACGGCTTGACCGGCCTGCCCAACCGGGCCCTGTTCATCGACCGGGTCGAGCGGGCGCTGGTGCGCCGCGACCACCGCTCCGGGTCCGTGGCCGTGTTCTTCGTCGACCTCGACGGCTTCAAGGGCATCAACGACTCCTTCGGCCACGCCGCCGGCGACCGGGTGCTGGCGTCGGTCGCGCAACGGCTGCAGACGGCCCTGCGACCCGAAGACACCATCGCCCGCTTCGGCGGCGACGAGTTCTGCGTGATGTGCGCTGACATCACCGCCACGTCGGACGCGGTGGCCATCGCCCGCCGCATCATCGACGCCCTGGGCGCGCCCGTGCGCCTCGGATCGCAGGACGTGTGGATCACGGCCAGCATCGGCGTCGCCGTGGCCCCCGCGACCGGCACGGTCGACACCGACTCCCTCATCCACGAGGCCGACCGGGCCATGTACTCGGCCAAGCACTTGGGCAAGGACCGCTACGAGGTCCACGACGGTTCCGACTCGCTGCCGGCGACCAGGACGATCTCGTTGGAGTCGTCGGACCCGGAGTCGGCACTCCGGCGGGCCATCGAGAACGACGAGCTGGTGCTGCACTACCAACCGATCGTCGATCTCTCCTCGGGTTCGCTCGCCGGCTTCGAGGCCCTGGTGCGGTGGGAACACCCCGAGCTCGGCCTGCTGCCGCCCAACGACTTCGTGCCCTTCGCCGAACGCACCGGCCTGGTCGTTCCCCTCGGCGCGTGGGTGCTCGGCGAGGCCTGCCGCCAGGCCGCGGTGTGGCGGTCGTCGTTGGGTGCCGATGCGTCGCTGGCCATCAGCGTGAACCTGTCGGCGGCGCAGCTCGGCCACGTGCAGTTGGCCGACCTGGTGGCCCGCACGTTGGCGTCGACGGCCACGCCCCCCGGGCAACTGTGGCTGGAGGTGACCGAGACGGCGTTGATGCAGGACGCCGAGTCCTCGATCCGCACGTTGGAGTGCCTGCGCTCGCTCGGCGTGTCGGTGACGATCGACGACTTCGGCACCGGGTACTCGTCGCTGGCCTACCTGGCCCGGCTTCCGGCGGCGATCCTCAAGGTCGACCGGGCCTTCGTGGCCCGCCTCGGCGGCTCTTCTTCTTCGCCAGGCTCGGCGCCGCGGGCCGACGCCGTGATCGTGTCGGCGGTGGTCGACCTGGCCCATGCGTTGGGGATGGGCGTGGTGGCCGAAGGCGTCGAGACCGGCGCCCAGCTCGAGCGGTTGGTCCGCATCGGCTGCGAGTTCGCCCAGGGTTACCACCTGGCCAGGCCGGCGCCGGCCTCGGTGATCGAAGCCGCGTGGCTGCCGGAGGTGGCGGCCGTTTAACGTTCCCCGCCATGACAAGGGGACGTCTCTTCGGTGTCGTGGCGGCGGTCGTGGCTCTGGCGCTTGGCGGCTGTACCAAGGACACCGGCGGGGCGGTGGGCGACGGGTCGTCGGTGTCGTCCTCGTCTTCGTCCTCGACTCCGTCTTCGTCTTCGTCGACGCCGTCCTCGGCCAGCATCGCCACCGTGCCGGGGTCGACGATCTCGACCACCGCGGGCCCGGGCGCGGGCGCGCCGGTGGCGGTGGCCGCCGACGGGCTCGAGATCACGTCGGGGTCGAAGACCTCCCGCTTCACCTACAGCGGCAAGGCCTCGGTGCGCACCGTCAAGGACGGGTTGCGCCCCTACCTCGGCGACCCCTTCAAGGAGACCGACGCCGACTGCGACGCCGGCAAGCTCCACTGGGTGCGGTGGAAGGCGATCGACGTCTATTTCTCCGACGGCCAGCTCGCCGGGTGGGGCCTTCCCTTCGACGGCACGCCGGCGTTGAAGACGGCGGGCGGCATCGGCATCGGCTCGTCGAGGCCCGAGATCCAGCGGGCGTTCCCCAACGTCACCGTCGAGGAGTCGACGTTGGGCACCGAGTGGTTCGCCACCGGGACCGCGCCCGACACCGGGCTCTCCGGCATCTTCGCTTCGGACGCGCCCGACGCCCGCAACGAAGCCATGTGGTCGGGGCGCACCTGCCTGGCCCGCTGAAATTGCTGCGCGGTGGCGGCCGCGCCCGGCCACCATTGGCGGATGGCTGGCTCGTTGCGTGAGACCGATCGTTCGCGTGTGCGACGCAAGGCCGATCGTGCCCGCTACGACTTCTCCACCGTGGCCGCCATCCTCGACGAGGCCTTGCTCTGCCACTTGGGCTTCGCTGTGGACGGGCGGCCGTGGGTGGTGCCCACGACCTTCGCCCGGGTCGGCGAGCGGCTGTATCTCCACGGCGCCGCCGCCAACTTCGCCCTGCGCACCTTGTCGGCCGGCGGGATCGAGGCCTGCGTCACCGTCACCCTGCTCGACGGGTTGGTGCTGGCCCGCTCGGCGTTCCACCACTCGATGAACTACCGCTCGGTGATGTTGTTCGGCTCGGCCGAGCTCGTGACCGACGGCGACGAGAAGCTGTCGGCCCTGCTGGCCATCGTCGATCACATGGAGCCCGGTCGGTCGGCGGCCTGTCGTCCGCCGACCGAGTCCGAGCTGCGGTCCACGTTGGTGGTGCGCTTCCCGATCGACGAGGGCTCGGCCAAGGTGCGCACCGGCGGGCCGATCGACGACGCCGAGGATGTCGCCCTGCCCCACTGGGCCGGTGTCATCCCGCTGGCGCTGGTGCGGGGCGAGCCCGTTCCCGACTGAGCGGCGAGGCGCTCGTTCGGGCCGTTTACGGGCGGCGGCCGGTGAAGGCGATCAGCTTGGTCTGCTCGTCGGCGTCGTCGGGCACCTCGACCTTGGGGCCGTACTGGCCGCTCTGCCTGAGGATGTCGTCGATGGGGAGCATCCCTTCGTACAGGCCGTGGACCTCGCCGGCGTCGAGGGTCTCGTCCTGTCCCGTCGCCCTGGCCAGGTCCCAGGTGTGGACGAGGATGTCGCCGACGCAGAACATGGCGACGGCGTTCTCGACCGAGTAGCGGCCGACCCGCATGTCGAACTCCCGGCTCGCGATGTCGGGATCGTCGAGCGCTTTTTGGATGGCGTCGTTGACCGCTTCCCACGCGCCCGCCGGGTCGTCGTCGACGTCGGGGATGGGCGGCAAGGTGACGCCGACGCTGGTGAGGAACATGCCCGGCATCCACTCGACGATGTGGCGCACGACGTCACGGGCCCGCCACCCTTCGCACGGCGCCTGGTTGTCCCACGCCCCGGGCGGCACCGCCTCCGCTCGTTCGGTGAAAGCTCGTGCCACCTTGCGGTAGCGGTCGGACGTCGTCTCGGTCATAGGTCTCCTACGAAGATGGTGGCTTCGAGGGCCCACGCCGCGCCCTCTGGTCGTTCCGTCACTTGGTGGCCTCGACGACGTGTGCCGTCATGCGGCCGGTCACCGGCCCGCGGCCGAGTCGCTCCTCCATCGCCTTCGTGACGATGGCGACCGTGCTCGCCAGCTCGCCCCGCGCTTCGATCTCGGCTCGGACCGGTGTGCCGGTGCAGTAGCCGACAGCCAGGTCGGCGGCCGATGCCGCCTTCCCCTCGACCGTCACCGTTTCGATGGTGACGGCGTCGAAGCCGGCGGCGCGCACGTCGGCGACGATGACCTCGGGGTCGGCGTACCCGTGGGGCACCGAGGACATGAAGGTCGGCGGGTCGTCGGGGAAGGCCCGTTCGAGCACGGCCACCAACGCCGTTTGGAAGTCGTGGGTCTCCAGCGGTGCCCACGTGTTGAAGACGAGTGCGCCTCCGGGCGCCAACACCCGCCGGGCCTCGGCCAGCCCGGCCCGCTTGTCGGGGAAGAACATCACCCCGAACTGGCAGGCCACAATGTCGAACCCGCCGTCCTCGAACGGCAGCGCCAGCGCGTCGGCCTTTTGCCACCTCGCCCCCGGCACCCGTTGCCTACCCACCTCGACCATCGCCTCGTTCAGGTCGGTCGCGGTGACGATCGCCGCCGGCATCGCCCCCACGATCTCGCCCGTCACCACCCCCGTCCCCGCGGCCAACTCCAGCACCCGCCCCGGCGCCCTGCCGGCCACCCGCCCCGCCAAGTCGACCGCAAACGGCCAGAACACCGTAGGCACCAACAACCGCTCGTAAACCTCGGCCATCCCGTCGACCCACCGCAACTCCGTCTGTTCCGCCATGGCCAGCACCCTAGGGCTCGTACGCTCGGCCCATGGACGACGCCGGCGGAGGCAGGCGTGGGCGCAGACCCACACTCACGCCCGCGGTCGTGGCGGCGGTGAAGCGGACGTGGGGCGTCGATCTCGCCGGTTCCCATCCTCTCGGAGGGTCGACGGGTCTCAACCTTGGCGTCGGCGGGTTCGTCGTCCGGGTCCATCGGCGCCACGTGACCCCGACTCGGGTCGAGGCGTTGCAGCTCGCACGCGAGGCGGCGGCTATCGCCGGCGTGCCGACGGCACGGTCCGTGCTCGGCGGCGAAGGCGAACGTTGCGTGATCGTCGAGTCGTCCGTGGTCGAGGTCGAGCGCTTCGTCGAGAGCGACTCGAAGATGGACTCGCTCCCCCGCATCCGCCAGGCGATGCCGATGCTGGCTCGCCTCCACGACGCGCTTGCGACGGCGACGCTGCCCGAGGCGGCCGATGATCTGCGCTTCGGGAACTACGTCGCCGCTGCAGACCTCGTCGAGCGGACGGCCGAGGGAACACGCCGTATTCGTACTCTCGACGCCTCCCTCCGTCCGCTGGCCGACATGGCCGAGCGTCTCGCCGAGGATGTCGGCGAGGTCCAACGCCATCTCCCACCGCTCGACGCCCAGTGGTGTCACGGCGACTACTGGGACGACAACGTGTTGTTCCGCGGCAAGGAGATCGTTCTGGTGGCCGACTTCGGGTTCCTCAATCGCCGGCCACGCGTCGACGATCTGGCATTGACCATCTACTTCACGCTTTGCGACATCGATCGTCCCGGCGACCCGTCAACACTGGCCGATGCCTACGACCTCGGAGCCCTTCGTCCGCTCACCGACGCCGAGCGCCGGGCGCTCCCGGTGGCCGTCGCACGGCAGTCGCTCTGGTCGATCGCCGTCTGGGCGGCCGAACTTGACGATCCCGATGCCGTGAGGGCGCACCTCCGAGGGCACGAGCAAGCGCTCGAGCTCGCCCAGCACATACTCGAGGGCGGCGGATCGGAGAGCTACGGATCGGTGTAACCCACCTGGGCCAGTGCCTGGCGGCGCGAGCGGATGACCGAATCTGCGTAATCGGCCACGCGAAAAACCGAGATGCGGTATGCCGTGCCGGCGCGCGTCCACTCCAGGTCGACGCTCGTGGTGTCGCCGGTCCCGACGTAGAGGTCCGCGGTCACGCCGGCCACGGTCACCTGCCGCACCGGCTTTGCGCACTCAGCGGGAAAGTGACGAACCTACGTGCCCGGCAGGAGGACCTGGCCGAAGCCCTCGAAGCCTCCACCGTCGAGCCGCCCAGCCCCGAACTTCTCGACCGTCACCAGCCGCGACCACGCTGAGCCGTTCTTCCGGCTACCCGAGGACGCAGCCGCGCATCCGGTTCGCGCCGTGGGAAGTCAAGTGGGCGTGAAGGGACTCGAACCCCTGGCCTCGTCGGTGTGAACGACGCGCTCTAACCAACTGAGCTACACGCCCGTGCGGGGGGCAACTGTAGTGGGTCGGCGGCGGTGGACATGACGGGTTCGGCGACTTGGAGGGGGGCACGGAGCGAGGACCAGAAGCCGGCGGGGTGGCGGGCCGGGAGGGCGGTCATGCGGACGGACGACAACAACATGCCCCAGTGGGGCCCGGCCAAGCCGGTGCCGGCCCCGCCGCCGCCGAGGGCAGCGGCGACCGGGTCGTCGCCGACCGAGACGAAAGTACGGGCGGGGCGGGCCAGCCCGAACATGCGCCGAGGGAGCACGACGGGCCCGTCGGCCCGGCGTTGCAACGAGCGCATGGGCAAAAGCAACGGCAGACCGCCGACCACATGGCGGCCGCCAACGGCCGAGCCCCGGAGCTCGATGCCGGGGTCCTCGCACCGCAGCGTCCACGAGCCGCCGACAGCAGACCACGAAAGCGGCCCGACCACCGCCGGCAAGCCCCAGTTCGAACGGTATGCGGCCCGGGCGTCGGCCGACGAGACGAGCTGCCACACCACGCACAACCCGGGCCGCAACCCGAGCCGGGCGGGCACGGCGAGGGCGAGCTCGACGTAAGGACCGACAGGCGAAGCTGTATACGACGCCCCCACCAGCACGCCCGGGCCAGGCAGCCCGACCACGCCGGCCGGCAACCCGCCGAACAGGGAACGAACCCCCGCACCCACCCGCAGCCACGAGACCACGCACGATCCCGACAGGTGCCAAGGGGCCGCGGGAACACGATCGTTCACAGCCAACACTTTGCCCCGCGCCCACCACCACCGGCGCACAGTGGTTGAATCGAGTCATGCGGATCGGCGTCGTGGCGCCACCTTGGGCGCCCATTCCCCCCGTCCTCTACGGCGGGATCGAGGTCGTCCTCGACCACCTCGTCACCGGCTACGAGCGCGCCGGTCACGACGTCCTCCTCTTCACCACCGGCGAGTCCACGGCGACCGTCCCGAAGCGCCACCTCCTCGAACGAGCCGAGGGCAGCCGCATCGGCTACGCCGCCCCCGAGCTCCGCCACGTCATGGCCGCCTACGACGCCATGGACGAATTCCAACCCGACATCGTCCACGACCACACCCTCGTCGGCCCCCTCTACGGCGCCACGCGAACCCACCCGCACAAGGTCGTCACCACCGCCCACAACGCCTTCACCGCAGAACTCACCGACGTCTACCGCCGCCTCGCCCCGACCAGCCCGATCATCGCCATCTCCCACGCCCAGCGAAGGCCCGTCCCCGACCTGCCGATCGCAAGGGTGATCCACCACGGCATCGACGCCGGCGACTTCCCCATCGGGACCGGCGACGGCGGCTACCTCCTCTTCCTCGGCCGCATGTCGCCCGACAAGGGCCCGCACCGGGCGATGGAGGCGGCCTACAAGGCGGGCGTGCCCCTCGTCATGTGCGCCAAGATGCGCGACCCCTGGGAGTTCGACTACTTCGAGACCTACGTCCGGCCGTACCTCAACGACGACATCCAATACCTCGGCGAGGTTCCCCACGAGAAGAAGCTCGAGCTCCTCGCCGGCGCCGCCGCCCTCCTGTTCCCCATCAGGTGGAACGAGCCGTTCGGCATGGTGATGATCGAGGCCCTCGCGTGCGGCACGCCCGTGCTCGCCTTCCCGGAAGGCGCCGTCCCCGAGGTCATCGAGGACGGCCGCACCGGCTTCCTCTGCCACGACGTGGCCGACATGGCCGAGGCCGTCGGCAAGATCGGCCAGATCGACCGCACCGCCTGCCGCCAAGTGGTCGAGGGCTACTTCTCGACCGAGCGCATGGTCCGAGAACACCTCGAGCTGTTCGAGACGCTGACCTAGCCGAGCTAGCCGACCGGCGGGACGCGGCCCGTGTCGAGGGCCGCCTCCAGCGCGGCCATCGCCCGCAACACCACCAGGTCGCCGTGCTGGGGACCGATGACCTGCAGCCCCACCGGCAACCCGGAAGCGGTGAAGCCGGCGCACACCGACCCCGCGGGCGAACGGGTCATGTTGAACGGATAGGTGAAGCCGACCCAGTTGGCCACCTCGGCCCCGTTGATGCGGCCCGGCTGGCCCGACAGCGGCGTCACGCCCGCGGTCGTCGGCGTCACCAGCAAGCGCACGTCACGGAACAGCTCGACCAACCGCAGGTTCAGCTTGTGGCACTGGTCCTCGGCGACGACCAGGTCGACCGCGGGCGTGCGAGCCCCCCAGTCGGCCATCGACCGCAAGCCGGGATCGAGCCGGGCCCACACTTCGGTGTCGCGATACGGAGCCAACGTCCTGGCGTTGTAACAGTTCGTCATCGTCACCCACGACAACACCGGGTCCTCGCCGAACACCGTCTCGACCTCGGTTACCTCGGCGCCGAGCGAAGCCAACCGCTCGACCGCGGCCGAGCACACCGCCAACACCTCGTCGTCGACGGAGGCGTAGCCCAACGTCGGCGACCACGCCACCTTCATCGGCAGGTGGGCGTGCTCGATCGCACCCAGCCACGACGGCTCCGGCATCGGCAAGGCCCGCAGGTCGGTCGGGTCGGGCCCGAGCACGGCATCGAGCGCGGCCACCGTGTCGGCCACGGTGCGGGCCAGCGGGCCGCGGGTCGACAGGTGGGCCCAGTCGGGCGAGTCGGCGCCGCCGCTCGGGATGCGGCCCAACGACGGCTTGAAGCCGGGCAGGCCGCACGCCGCCGCCGGTATGCGGATCGAGCCGCCGCCGTCGGAAGCGGTACACAGCGGCACCATCCCCGACGCCACCGCCGCGGCCGAGCCACCGGAAGAACCGCCGGGCGAGTGGGCGACGTTCCACGGGTTGCGGGTGGCGCCGAACACCTCGTTGACGGTGTCGGCCTTCCACCCCAGCTCGGGCGTATTGGTCTTGCCGACGACGATGGCGCCGGCCGCCTTCAACCGGCCGACCAACACCGAGTCGTGTACCGCCGGCGAAGCCTTGGCGAACGCCATCGAGCCCTTAGTCGTGACGAAGCCGGCGGCGTCCTCGAGATCTTTCACCCCGATCGGGATGCCGGCCAACGGCCCCGGGTCCTGACCAGCAGCGACCCGATCGTCGACCCGACCGGCGGCCACGAGGGCGGCGTCGGCATCGATGGCCACGAACGCATTGAGATCGGCGTTCAGGGCCTCGATCCGTTCAAGCGCGTGGGTGACCAACGAGCGGGCCGACTGCTTCCCGAGCCGCACCGATTCGGCCAGCTCCGCCATCGCCTGGCGCTGGAAGTCGATGCTCATGGAGCTCACCCCGCCACTCTAGGTTCGGCCGCCGGAAGGCGGGGGTACGAACGGACGAGTCCCCCAACCACAGAGGTGATTGCACGATGGGTGAAAAGCTCGACGAAATGAAGGGTCGCGCCAAGGAAGCCACCGGCGACCTGACCGACAACGACCGCATGAAGCGTGAAGGCAAGCTCGACCAAGGCAAGGCCGAGGTCAAGGACAAGGTCGGCGACGTGGCCGACAAGGTCACCGACAAGATCAAGGACGTAACCCACTAAGCCGCGAAGACGTTTCGGCCGACCTGCGGCCTCGGTGCCACCCCAGCAGCGGCGCCGCGGCCGCGGTCGCGCGTCAAGGAACCTTCGGAGCGGCTTCAGGCACCGCGGCAGGGGCGACGACCATGGTGGCGCCGGGGCCGCGGACGCCTTCGCGGCGCAGGCGGTCGGTGATGCGGCCCCGGAGCTCGCGGGCGACGGCGAACTGTTCACGGGGGCCGGTCTTCACGACCAGGCGGACGATGAGGTGGTTGGCCTCCATCGACTGCACGCCCCAGAGCTCGGGCGGTTCGAGCACGCGGGTCGACCACGAAGGATCGAGGGCGAATGCCTGCGACTCCTCGGTGATGACCCGGCGCACCAGGTCGAGGTCGGCGTCGTAGGGCACGAGCACGTCGATCAGCGCACGGCTCCACTCCATCGAGGCGTTGCCGACCTTGCGGATCTCGCCGTTGGGCACGAACCACACGGTGCCGTCGACGGAACGCAGTCGGGTGACCCGCAGCGTGAGGTCCTCGATCGTGCCGGTGGCCCCCTCGACGGTGACGACGTCGCCCACGCCGTACTGGTCCTCCAACAACACGAAGAGCCCGGAGATCACGTCCTTCACCAGGCTCTGGGCGCCGAAGCCGATGGCGATGCCGGCGATGCCGGCCCCGGCGAGCAGCGGCGCCAGGTCGATGCCGACCTCGCCGAGGAGGACGAACACCGCGATCGTCCACACCACCGCGCGGAACCCGCTGGCCAGCACGTCGCCGAGGGTCTCGGCCCGCTGCTCGGCCCGCACCGACGTCGTCGTCATCGGCGCCTTGGCCCGGAACGTGCGCACGGTCTTGCGCAGCGCCCGCCCTCCGAGGCGGGCCACCACCATCGTCACCACGACGACCAAGAGGATCTTGAGCGGCCGCACCAGCACGAACTCGCCGGTCTCGGCGCCGAACTCGCTGAACCCGAGCCGGAGCAGGAGTCGGTAGAGGTAACCGTGGGCGGGCATTCCGGAAGCCTCGCGCGGCTACGGTCGCCCCTCATGAGACGGCGTTCGTGGTGGGGCTGGGGGTGGGAGGACCAGGCCGTCGGGGGCAACGACCTCGCTGCCATCGCCGCCGCCATCGCCAAGCGACCTGGCTTCGAGAACCTCGACGGCGAGATCGCCAACCCGCCGTCGCCCGACGACCTCGACCTCCGCCGGCCCCGCATCGAGGCGCCCCCGAGCATCGGCGCCCACACGTCGGCCGGCAACCACGACCGGGCCTCCCACTCGCTCGGCAAGGCGTTCCGCGACGTCGTCAGAGCCCTCGCCGGCGACGTCACCCACCCGCCCGACCTCGTCGCCTACCCCAGCACCGAGGAACACGTGGTCGAGCTCCTCGACTGGTGCGCGTCGGCCAACGTGGCCGCCATCCCCTACGGCGGCGGCTCGTCGGTCGTCGGCGGCATCGAGCCCCGCTTCGCCGACGGGGGCGACGGCGACTTCGCCGGTGTGGTCTCCATCGACCTCACCGGCCTCGACCGCGTCCTCGAGGTCGACACCGTCAGCCGGGCCGCCCGCATCCAGGGCGGCGCCCTCGGCCCGGTGCTGGAAGAGCAACTCAAGGCCCACGACTACACCCTCCGCCACTTCCCCCAGTCGTTCGAGTTCTCGACCCTCGGCGGGTGGCTGGCAACCCGATCGGGCGGCCACTACGCCACCGTCTACACCCACATCGACGACCTGGTGGAGTCCATGCGGGTGGTCACGCCGGCCGGCATCAGCGAGTCGAGGCGGCTGCCCGGCTCGGGTGCGGGCCCGTCGCCCGACCGCCTCTTCCTCGGCTCCGAGGGATCGCTCGGCATCATCACCGAAGCGTGGATGCGGGTCCAGGACCGGGTGAAGTTCAAGGCCTCGGTCAGCGCCCGCTTCCCCACCCTCCAGCACGCGGCCGAGGCCTGCCGGGCCATCGCCCAGTCGGCCCTCTTCCCTACCAACTGCCGGGTGCTCGACGGCGGCGAGGCCACCTCGGCCGGCGTCATCGACGGATCGTCGCTACTGCTCGTCGGCTTCGAGTCGGCCGACCACCCCGTCGACACGCTCGCCCAGCGGGCCGTCGAGCTCGTCACCGACCACGGCGGCACCGTGCCCGACGGCATCCGCTCGTCGTCGACCGAAGGCGCGGCCGGCGCGTGGCGCAACTCGTTCATCCGGGCGCCCTACGGCCGTGATGCCCTGACGAGACTCGGCATCGTCGTCGACACCTTCGAGACGGCCTGCACGTGGGCCGACTTCCCCAACCTCCACGCCGAGGTCACGGCCGCGCTCACCAAGGCAATGGACGAGGTGTGCGGCGGCGGCTCGATCACCTGCCGCTTCACCCACGTCTACCCCGACGGGCCCGCGCCCTACTTCACCGTGATGGCACCAGGCCGCCGGGGCAGCCAACTAGCGCAGTGGGACGAGCTCAAGGCCGCGGCCGGCGACGCGCTGCTGGCCGCCGGCGGCACCATCACCCACCACCACGCCGTGGGCCGCGACCACCATCGCTGGTACGACCGGCAGCGGCCGCAACCGTTCGCCGCCGCCCTGAAAGCCGCCAAGCACGCCCTCGACCCGGCCGGCGTGCTCAACCCCGGGGTCATCGTTGGATGACGAAACCAGCGCGAAACATGACGCTGGCATCATCCGGCACGGTGGCCGACCTCTTCGACGACTACGAGACCGGCGACGCCTGGGACGAGATGTTCGAGGCGCCGGGCCAGCCCCGCGCCCCGTACCGCGCCCTGCACGACGCCCTCCAGCCGTTGTCGAGCGCCGACCTCGACGAGCGGGCGGCGGCGCGCGACCGCGCCTTCCGCGACCAGGGCATCACCTTCTCCCTCTCGGGTGAGGAGCGGCCCTTCCCCCTCGACCTCGTGCCCCGCGTCATCTCGGCCGCCGAGTGGACGACGATCGAGAGCGGCGTGGTGCAACGGGTGCGGGCCCTCGAAGCCTTCCTCGCCGACGTGTACGGCCCGGGCGAGATCGTCCGCGACGGCGTCGTGCCCGGCCGGGTGGTCACCAGCTCGAGCCACTTCCACCGCCAGGCCCACGGCATCTGCCCGGCCAACAACGTGCGGGTCCACGTGGCCGGCATCGACCTCGTGCGCGACGAGGCCGGCAAGTTCTGCGTGCTCGAGGACAACCTGCGCACGCCGTCGGGCATCTCCTACGTGGTCGAGAACCGGCGCACGATGGCCCGCGTCTTCCCCGAGCTGTTCGCCACCCATCGGGTGCGGCCGGTGTCCGGCTACCCCGCCCGCCTGTTGGAGGCGTTGCGGGCGGCCGCGCCCGCGGGCGTCAACGACCCGACGGTGGTGCTGCTCACGCCCGGCGTCTACAACGCGGCCTACTTCGAACACTCCTTCCTCGCCCGGCAGATGGGCGTCGAGCTGGTCGAGGGTCGCGACCTCGTGTGCCGCGACAACGTCGTCTCTATGCGGACGACCCACGGCGAGCAGCGGGTCGATGTCATCTACCGGCGGGTCGACGACGACTTCCTCGATCCGTTGCACTTCAGGCCCGACTCCATCGTCGGTTGCCCAGGCCTGCTCAACGCCGCCCGCGCCGGCACGGTCACGATCGCCAACGCCGTCGGCAACGGCGTGGCCGACGACAAGCTGATGGCCACCTACGTGCCAGCAATGATTGAGTACTACCTCGACGAGCAGGCGATCCTGCCCAACATCGAGACCTACCGCCTCGACGAGGACGGCGTCCTGCCGTGGGTCCTCGACCGTTTGGACGAACTGGTGTTGAAGCCGGTCGACGCGTCAGGCGGCTACGGACTGGTGATCGGGCCCCAGGCCGACGACAAGACGCTGGCGTCGGTGGCGTCGGCCGTCACCGCCGCGCCCCGGCAGTGGATCGCGCAACGGGTCGTCAGCCTCTCGACGGCACCGACGCAGATCGGCGACCGCTTGCGGCCCCGCCACATCGACCTGCGGCCGTTCGCCATCAACGACGGCCAGCGCATCTGGGTCGTGCCCGGCGGCCTCACCCGGGTGGCGTTGCCCGAGGGCAGCCTGGTGGTGAACTCGAGCCAGGGCGGCGGTTCCAAGGACACGTGGGTGCTGGCCGGCGCCGGCCGGGCCCGCCCGCCCAGCCAGTCGACCGACTCCGACATCGCCCACCTGCTGCCGCCCGACGTCCGCACCCGCGAGCCCGACGCCGGGCCCGCGAGCTCGCAGGCCAGCCAGATGCAGCAACAGCAACAGCAACAGCAACGGCAATGCTGAGCCGCATCGCCGAGTCGCTGTTCTGGGTCGGCCGCTACACCGAGCGGGCCGAGGACACCGCCCGCATCCTCGACGTCCACTTCCACCTGCTGCTCGAAGACCCGTGGGTCGAGGAGGCGGCCGCGTGCGAGGGGCTGCTCGGGATCATGGGCGTGCCCCGGCCGGACAAGGGTGAGCTCAACGCCCGCCGGGTGACCGAGATCATCGGCTTCGACGAGACCAACGCCAGCTCGATCGTGGGCTCGCTGTTCGCCGCCCGGGAGAACGCCCGTGGTGCCCGCGAGGCGATCTCGTCGGAGATGTGGGAGTGCCTCAACGCGACCTACAACGAACTGCCGTCGCGCATCGCCGCCGTCGGCGCCGCCGGTCCCCACTCGTTCTTCCGTTACGTGAAGGAGCGGGCCGCGGTCATGGCCGGCCTCGCCGATGCCACGTTGTCGCGAGACGAGGGCTGGCGCTTCTTCGTCCTCGGCCGCAGCCTCGAGCGGGTCGACATGACGTGCCGGCTGCTGGCCGCCCGCTTCGGCGAGGGCGCGGGTTCGCCGGGCTGGGTCACGCTGCTGCGGAGCTGCTCGGCCCACGAGGCCTACCTGCGCACGTACCGGCGGGCGGTGGACGCCTCGTTGGTCGCCGAGTTCCTGCTGCTCGACCGCCTCTTCCCCCGCTCCGTCTACTTCGCCCTGGCCCTAGCCGAGCAGTGCCTGGTCGAGCTGGGGCCGACGGCCGGCCGGGTGGGCGTCGACGACGACGCCCAGCGGGTGCTCGGCCGGGCCCGCACCGAGCTCGAGTACATGCGGGTGTCCGACCTCCTCACCGACCTGCCGACCCATCTCGACGCGCTCGAGGCCGCGTGCAGCGAGGCGTCGTCGTTCGTGGCCAAGCGCTACTTCCGCCAGGGCACGGCCGTGGGCTGGACGGCGTGAACCCCGGCGGTTGGCGGCTCTCGATCCGCCACCAGACCGGCTACCACTACTCGGGGTCCGTCCTGGCGTCGTACAACGAGGCCCGGATCACGCCCCTCACCGACACCGCGCAGCTGACCGTCGACGCCAGCGTCGAGGTCTTCCCGCCGGCCCGCAGCTACCGGTACTGGGACTACTGGGGCGCGCTGGTCGACGCCTTCGACGTACACGTGCCCCACACCCACCTGTTGGTGACGGGGCGCTCGCTGGTCGAGACCTCGGGCGCCGGCGGCCCGACGGCGTCGGCGACGTGGGAGGAGGTCGCGGCCGACGACACGACCGACCGGTTCGACGAACTGTTGCGGCCCACGGCCTACGTGCCCTTGGAGCTCTCCTCGGTCGCGGCGTCGTTACAGGCCGACGCCGAAACGCCCGGCGAGGCTGCCCTGGCCGCGGCCGCGTGGGTGAAGGACGAGCTCACCTACGAGCGGGGCGTGACCCGGGTCTCGACCTCCGCGATCGAGGCGTGGCACGCGGGGCGGGGCGTGTGCCAGGACTTCGCCCACCTCACCCTCTCGTTGCTGCGGACGATGGGCATCCCCGCCCGGTACGTGTCGGGCTACCTCCATCCCGACCCCGAGGCCGCCGTCGGCGAGATGGTCGCGGGCGAGAGCCATGCGTGGGTCGAGTGGTGGGCCGGCGACTGGGTCCGCTTCGACCCGACCAACGGCATCGACGTGGCCGAGCGCCACGTGGTCGTCGCCCGCGGCCGCGACTACGGCGACGTCCCGCCGCTCAAGGGCATCTACAGCGGCGGCGCCGCCGGCGACCTCGAGGTCACGGTCGAACTCACGCGCATGGCCTGACGTACCCTGGTCGCCGTGGAAGAAGAGGACGACCGGCCCAAGGTCGAGGCGCCCAAGCGGGCGGGTTCGCTGCGGCGCAAGAGCGCGGGTGGGGCCCTGCTGGCCGCGGCCATGGTCGGGTTGCAGGAAGCCCTCGAAGGGCCGAAGGAGCAGCCGGTCGAGATCGAGGCCGGCAGCAGCGGCAACAACCCCGACGACCCGCTGGCCGTCGACCTCGACCCAGAAGACCCGTCGCTGTCGGTCGCGGTCGTGCGCCCGTGGCTCCAGAAGCCCTGACGCCTTCGGGCCCGAAGCCGCTCGACGAGCTGGAGCAGCGGGTCGGCATCGGCCTGGCCTTTGCCGCCGGGGCCGCGTTCGTCTACCTGTCCGGCGGGGTGCTGTTGTTGCTCGTGGTCGGGATCGCCCTGGCCTCGCTCCTGCTGGCGGCCAGCCTCAAACGCCACCGGGTCGGCACGGCCATGGCCGCCTTCGTCACCACCTTCGGGCCGTGGGGGTTCGCCTTCGTGTTCGGCATCGCCTATGCCGCCTTCGCCTTCTGGCTGGTCGCTAGGGCGCGACGAGGGCAGACCGCAGGAACGACAGCAACTCCCGCCGGCGGCGAACGAGCGAGCGGGGCGTCGGCTCGATCCCGAGGGCGCGCAGCACCTCGACCTCGGTCGCCACGCCGATGACCGTCGAGTAGGCCGACAGCAGCAGCAAGCGGGGTTCCTGGCGCCGCATCGTCCCCGCGTCCATTTCGGCTTCGAGGAACTCGGTGGCCCGGCTCAGCAGCGGGTCGAGGGCGTCGGTGAAGCGGGTGGCCGCCGGCGGCCCGAGGCGGCTCACCTCCCGCAGCAACCCCAACAGCTCGGGCCGGCGGGCGGCCAGCCGGAACACCGAGCGGACGATGGCCTCGACCCGCAACCACCCTTGCCCGGCCCGGGCGAGAGCGTCCTCCATGATCGCGCTGAGCTCGACCGCCGAGCGGTCGATCACCGCTTCCAGCAGAGCTTCCTTGGAGGGAAAGTGGTAGAGGATCGACTGTTTGGTGATGCCGAGGCCGGCGGCCAGGGCGTCGAGGGAGGTGGCGTCGTAGCCCTTGGTGCCGAACTCGGCCAAGGCGGCGTCGAGGATGCGTTCCCGGGTCGGTGTCACAGCCACTTACCAAATGGTAGAGAATACGGACGATGATCCGGGAGGCCCTGGCCGGCAAGCGCATCGCCATCACCGGTTCGACCGGATTCCTGGGCACCGCCCTGGTCGAGCGGCTGCTGCGATCGGTGCCCGATTGCGAGCTCGTGCTCCTCGTCAGGCCGGGCCGGCGGGGGGCGGCCGAGCGGGTGCGGCGGGAGATCTTCCGCAACGACTGCTTCGACCGCCTCAGGTCCGAACTCGGGGGCAACGCCGCCTTCGACAAGATGGTCGCCCGCCGGGTCCTGGCCGTGGCCGGCGACGTCGGCACCGACGGCCTCGGCCTCGACGACGAGGGCCGGGCCGCCCTGGCCGCCTGCGAGGTCGCCATCCACTCGGCCGCCTCGGTCAGCTTCGACTCGCCGTTGGACGCGGCCGTCGAGGTCAACCTGCTCGGCGCTTCCCGCTTCGCCGCCGCCATCGCCGCCGTCGGCTCGCCCGCCCACCTGGTCGCGGTGTCGACGGCGTATGTGGCCGGGGCCCGCCGGGGCGACGCGCCCGAGGCCCTCCTGCCCGACACGCCCTTCGCCACCGCCGTCGACTGGCGGGCCGAGGTCGCGGCCGCCAGGCGGGCGAGGGCCGACGCCGACGCCGAGTCGCGCTCGCCCGAACGCCTGGCCAAGTTCCATCGCAACGCCCGCCACGAGCTGGGCGCCGCGGGCTCGCCGCTGCTCGCCGACAAGACCGAGCGCCTCCGTGAGGACTGGGTCAAGGACCAGATGATCGAGGCCGGCCGGGCCCGGGCCCGCAGCCTCGGCTGGCCCGACGCCTACGCCTATACCAAGGCGTTGGGCGAACGGGCGTTGCTCGAACAGCGGGGCGACGTGCCCGTCACCATCGTGCGGCCGTCGATCATCGAGTCGGCGTTGGAAGAGCCGGTGCCGGGCTGGATCCGCGGCTTCCGCATGGCCGAGCCGGTGATCATCTCCTACGCCCGCGGCCTGCTGAAGGAGTTCCCCGGCATCCCCGAGGGCGTGATCGACGTCATCCCCGTCGACCTCGTGGTCGCGGCCATCGTCGCCGTCGCCGCCAACGGGCCTGCACCCGAGGGCCCGTCGGTATACCAAGTGGCGTCTGGGTCGCGGAACCCGCTGCGCTACCGCCGGCTGGTCGACCTCGTCCACGACTTCTTCACCCGCAACCCCATCTACGACCCGCAAGGCCAGCCCATCGTCGTGCCCGAGTGGTCGTTCCCCGGGCGGGGCCGGGTGCAGCGCCAGTTGCAGCGGGCGACCAAGGCCATCGACAGGGCCCAGAAGGTGGCGTCGTCGCTGCCCATCCGGGGCCGGCAGGCCGAGTTCACGGCCAAGCTCGAGGAGCGCAGGTCCGAGGCCGACCGCGCCCTCGGCTATGTCGAGCTCTACGGCGCCTACGCCGAGACCGAGGCGATCTACCGCGTCGACCGGCTCGTCGCCCTCTCCGACTCCTTGGACGAGGCCGACCGCGCCGACTTCGCCTTCGACCCGGCGATCATCCCGTGGGATCGCTTCGTCGACGAGATCCACCTGCCGTCGGTCGTCGAGCACGCCCGGGTGCGAACGACACCTGGCAAGCGCGAGAGCCTCACGCGCCACGAGCGGGGCAAGCGGGCCATCCTCTCGCCCGACCGCCACATCGCCGCCTTCGACCTCGAGAACACGTTGATCGCCTCCAACGTGGTGGAGTCGTACTCGTGGTTGGCGACGAGACACCTGCCGACCGACGAGCGGGTCCGCTTCACCGCCCGCATGTTGAAGGAAGCGCCGTCGCTGCTCGCCCTCGACCGCCGCGACCGGGGCGACTTCCTCCGCCACTTCTACCGCCGCTACGAGGGCGCGCCCGTCGACCGCATCCGTGAAGACGCGTGGGAGCTGTTCACCCAACTGGTCATCACCAAGTCGTTCCCCGCCGGCATCCGCCGGGTGCGGGAGCACAAGGCGCTGGGCCACCGCACGATCCTCATCACCGGCGCCCTCGACTTCGTGGTCGAGCCGTTGCGGCCCCTCTTCGACGAGATCGTGTGCGCCACCATGTCGACCTCGGCCGACGGCCGTACGTTCACCGGCGAGCTGGTCGAAGGACCGCCCACCGGCGAGGCCAGGGCGTTGGCCATGATGAAGTACGCCGACGCCGACGGGCTCTCGCTCGAAGAGTCGGTGGCTTATGCCGACTCGGCCTCCGACCTCCCGATGCTCGAAGTCGTCGGCCACCCCGTCGCCGTCAACCCCGAACCCAAGCTGGCCGCCATCGCCCGCAAGCGGGGCTG
>JAXDPV010000254.1:0-3513 GCA_034668185.1 Actinomycetota bacterium | reverse complement strand
GGGAGTTGCTCGGCGACCCCTCCGGGTGAGCGCGGCCGTCGACGAGGCCGCCGCCCTCCTCGGCCCGCGGGCGAGGCGGGACGTGCCCATCGGCCCGATGACGACCTACCGCGTCGGCGGCCCGGCGGCGCTGTTCGTCGAGCTCTCGTCGCCCGACGACGTCGAGGCGGTGAAGGCCGCGGTGTCGGCCACCGGCGTCGCCGTGCTCGTCGTCGGCAAGGGGTCGAACCTACTCGTGGCCGACGGGGGGTTCGACGGCCTCGCCATCTCCCTCGCCGGCGAGTACGCCTCGACCATCGACGTGTTGGACGGTCATCGCGTGCGGGCCGGGGGAGCGGTCAGCCTTCCCGTGCTCGCCCGGCGAACGGCCGCAGCCGCGCTCACCGGCTTCGAGTGGGCCGTGGGCGTGCCCGGCTCGGTGGGCGGGGCGGTGCGCATGAACGCCGGCGGCCACGGCTCCGACATGAGCGCGGTCGTGGTGCGCTACCGCTTCGCCGACCTGCGCGGCGGGCCCGACGGCGAAGCGCCGGTCGCGGCCCTCCACTACCGCTACCGGCATTCGTCGGTGGAGCCCCACCACGTCGTGCTCGACGTCGAGTTGCAGCTCGCGCCCGGCGATCGCACGGCGTCGGAAGCGACCATCGCCGAGATCGTGCGCTGGCGGCGCGAGCACCAACCCGGTGGGCAGAACGCCGGCTCGGTGTTCACCAACCCGGAAGGTGACTCCGCCGGCCGGCTGGTCGAGGCCGCCGGCCTCAAGGGCCACCGCCGGGGATCCGCGTACGTGTCGACCAAACATGCGAACTTCTTCCAAGCGGACGAAGGCGGCTCGGCCGACGACGTGCGCGACCTGATCGAGGAGGTGCGCCAGCGGGTGGAAGAGACGAGCGGCGTCCGCCTCATCCCCGAGCTCCGCACGGTCGGGTTCGCATGACCGACCTGGTCGACGTGGCCACGCCGCGCATGGACCCGCGCATCCGCGAGCGGCGGGTGGCGGTCAAGCGCGACGAGGGCCGGCGCCGCCTGCGGCTGCTCATGGCCGGGGTCGGTGCGCTGGCCGTCGGCGCCGTGGTCTACGCCGTCCTGCGGTCGCCGCTGCTCGACGTCGACACCATCCGGGTGCGGGGCGCGGCCAACACCACGCCGGCCGAGGTGGCCACTGCGGGCGGCCTCGACCGCCACCCCCAGTTGGTCGACCTCGACAGCGCCAAGGTCGCGACCCGCATCGAATCGCTGCCCTGGGTGCAGCGGGCCACGGTGGCCCGCCGCTGGCCGGGCACGGTCGAGGTCACGTTGCTGGAGCGGACGCCGCTGGCGGCCGTGCCCGGCGACGGCGGGTGGGCCATGGTCGATGCCACCGGCCGGGTGCTCGAGGTCGCGGCCGAGGCGCCCGCGGGGATGCCGACGATCACCACCCCGGTCGCCGCGCCCCCTCCCGGGTCTCGAGTCTCGACCTCCACACGAGGTGGACTCCTGGTGCTCCAGAGCTTGCCGGGGTCGCTGACGACGAGGATCCTCGGCATCGACGTCGACGACCAGGGCGGGCTGCAACTCAGGCTCGACGGCGCTCCCACGGTGCGATTCGGGCCGCCGACGTCGGTCCGGCCGAAGTTGGTGGCGGTGGCCACCCTCCTCTCACGCACGAACCTCCGGGGCGTGACCAGCGTCGACGTCCGGGTTCCCACGGCTCCGGTGTTGACCAGAACGTGAGGTTCAACGTAGTCTTTCGACTACTTCGAGAGGTTCACAGTAACTCTCGATCTGTAGTTGAGGGTGAGACATGAGGCCGGGCCGCACGCGCGCCCGGCCTTCTGGCATGAGGCTCGGAGGACAGATGGCCGGCGCAGGACCGAACTACATCGCAGAGATCAAGGTGGTGGGCATCGGTGGTGGTGGTGTCAATGCCGTCAACCGCATGATCGACGCGGGCCTCAAGGGCGTGGAGTTCATCGCGGTGAACACCGACGCCCAGGCGCTGCTCATGAGCGACGCCGACCTCAAGCTCGACATCGGCCGCACGATCACCCGTGGTCTCGGCGCCGGCAGCGACCCCGACGTGGGCAAGGCTGCGGCCGACGAGCACCGCGACGAGATCGAGGAGGCGCTCAAGGGCGCCGACATGGTCTTCATCACCGCCGGCGAAGGCGGCGGCACCGGCACCGGCGCGGCCCCGGTCATCGCCGAGATCGCCAAGAACCAGGGCTCGCTCACCATCGCCGTCGTCACCCGGCCGTTCAGCTTCGAGGGCCGGCGCCGGGCGGTGCAGGCCGAGCTCGGCATCAACAACCTGAAGGATCGGGTCGACACCATCATCGTCATCCCGAACGACCGGCTGCTCGACATCGCCAACGACAAGACGTCGATGGTCAACGCGTTCAAGATGGCCGACGAGGTCCTCCTCCAAGGCGTGCAGGGCATCACCAACCTGATCACCACGCCCGGCCTCATCAACACCGACTTCGCCGACGTGAAGATGATCATGCAGAACGCGGGCTCGGCCATCATGGGCATCGGTACCGCTTCCGGCGAAGACCGTGCGATCACCGCGGCCAAGCTGGCCATCACCTCGCCCCTGCTCGAAGCCTCGATCGACGGCGCCAAGGGCATCCTCCTCAACATCGCCGGCGGCACCGACCTCGGCCTGTTCGAGGTCACGGCTGCGGCCGAGGCCATCCACGCCGTCGCCCACCCCGACGCCAACATCATCTACGGCCAGGTCATCGACGACTCGATGGGCGACGAGGTCAGGGTCACCGTCATCGCCGCCGGCTTCAACCGGTGGGACGACGGCAGCGGCCTGGGCGACCGGCCGTCCCGCGGGCTCGGGCTCGACCAGTCCTCGACCGACGACAACGACTTTGACCTCGACCTCGAGGACGACGACGACTTCGACGTCCCTTCCTTCCTGAAGTAGCGCGTGCGGCTGGAGGTCGGCCGGGCCCGCGTCATCGTCACCGAGCGGGCCGACGACGGCCTCGACCGCGAGTGCAAGACGGCCAAGCAGGTACACGGCTCGCGTGTCGTGGTCGTCGACGCCTCGACGGCCGACGTCGGTGAGGCCGACGGCTTGGTGACCGCCGAACCTGGCCTCGCCGTCGGCGTCCGCACGGCCGATTGTGCGCCCGTACTGCTGATCGCAGACGGCGTCGTGGGCGCGATCCACGCCGGCTGGCGTGGCTTGCTGGCGGGGGTGGTCGAAGAAGGCGTCGCCGCCATGCGGGGCCTGGGCGCCACCTCGATGGCGGCGGTGCTGGGCCCGGCCATCGGCCCCGAGTGCTACGAGTTCTCGCCCGCCGACCTGGACGCGTTGGCCGCGGTCTACGGCGATGGCGTGCGGGGCGTGACCTCGGCCGGGGCGCCCGCCCTCGACGTCCTCGCCGGCGTCCGGGTCGCGCTCGAGCGGTCCGGCGTGACCGAGATCACCGACCTCGGCGGCTGCACCGCCTGCGACCCCGACCGCTGGTACTCGCACCGCGCCAGGGGCGAGGCCGAACGGATGACCTCGGCCGTGTC
>JAXDPV010000253.1:0-24668 GCA_034668185.1 Actinomycetota bacterium | reverse complement strand
CGCCCCGCCGTTGGGCCCGTTGTAGACGTTCTGGCAGGGGAGGGCGTAGCTCGACCCGGGCACCTGGCGCTTGTCGGGCGTACACGGGAAGCCGGCCCTGGCGATGCCGGTGCCCCGCTGGATGGCGTCGGCCGCGGGTGGCCCGGCCAGGCCGCCGACGGTGCCGCCGGGGCCGGCCGCACCGGCAGTCGACGCCGTCTTGCCCGCGGTCTTCGCCGCGCCGGTACCGGCCGTGCCCTTGGCCGCGACGGCTCCGGCGGTCGATGCCGCGGCCGCCGATCCGTCGCCCCCGGCCGTGTCGGTGGAGACGCCGTCGGTGCTGACGCCTTGGTCGCCGGCGCGGTTGACCGTGCTCGACGCCGCCGTCGATCCGTCGTCGTTGCCGTGGTTCTGCAGCGTCGGGAACAGGGCGAGGGTCACCGCCCAGATCGTCCCGAAGACGTAGAAGGGCATGTAGCGCCGCAAGTGCAGCGCGGTCTTGACGGACCGGCGCAGGAAGGGGTCGGCGATGGCGTCGGCCATCTCGCGATCCTGCGGGATCGGTTTGTTCACGGTTCGAAAGCTCCCAGCTTGTCGGATGGTTTACGAGGACTTGGTGTGTGGCGGGTAGATCGGTGGCGTCTCGTGCGGCCATTCGCCGTTGCGGAACCGCCGGCCGCCGTAGGTTTCCTTGTACGTGCCGGCGCAGGTGTCGGCCGAGTTGTAATAGGGATCGGACGACTTTCCGCACGAGCTCTTGTCGCTGCTCTTATTGGCCGTGGTGGGGTCGTTGACCCAAAAGACCTCGCGGCTGTCGTCGACCGCGGTGTGGTCGCCGGCGCCGACCTTGCCGTCGGGCCCGTCGGCGTAGGACGTGTAGCCCGCGGCGAAGCGTGGCGCGCCGCCCGGTGGCAAGGTGCGGGTCGCCGCCGCGATGTTGTCCGGGGTGAGGTTGGGCCCCGCGGCCTGGATGAAGTCGAAGATGCGCACGAGGGTGAAGTAGTCGCCCGACGTGCCCTCGGGGATCGTCCTGCCGGTCGCCTGCTTGTAGATGATGCCGGGCTCGCTGGTGGCGCCGATGAGCTTGTCGGCCGAGCCGAGCTGGCTCGGGCCGAAGAGGTGGCCGTCGACCTGCACCTGGTCGTAGAGGCGGGCGGCGTTGTCGATGTCGGTGAGGCCGGTGCCGATCGTCATCCACTCCGGGTGCCAGTTCTGCTTGGTGGCGGCCTCGGTGAGGACGATGGCGGAGATGGCGTCGCACGCGAGGATCACGGTGGTGACGCCCTTGGACGAGAACTGGACGGTGGCCGCGGCCGCCTGGTCGGGGAAGCGGCTGACGTCGAGCTGGTAGTTGTACTGCGGGCCCGGGTCCTCGACGCCGTACTTCTCCTTCATGATCTTGCGGGTGATGTTGTTGCAGCTCTGGTAGCCGTCGTTGTCGGGGATGTAGGTGCCGAAGTAGCGGTTCTTGGTCTTCAGGAGGGAGTCGCCGGCCCACTGCGCGGGCTTGTTGATCAGCCGCTCACCGAGGTACTCGGCCAGTTGGTAGGAGATGCGCTCGCACTCCATCGGCCCGCCCCAGAGGTACGGGTGGTACTTCCGGTAGAACGTCTCGGGGTAGTAGGCGGCGGCGTCGAAGACGATCATCTTGCGCTCGGCCGAGCACTCCGACATCGGCGAGCTCGTCGTGGCCGGCGCGCTGGTGAGGCCGAAGGCCTTCATCTCGAGGACGATCTTGTCGGCGTCGACGCAGGCGCCTTCCTTGCCCTTGGAGAGGGCCTCGTCGGTCGAGTTCCCGTTCTCCGAGACGTAGGTGACCATGTTGACCTGGCGGCCGTACATCTCGAAGGCCTTGTTGAAGTACTTGACGAACTCGGCCCGCACCTGGTCGGTGACCGCGGGGTCGGCGCCGCCGGCCTGCTTGACGACGGCGTCGACCGCTTGCTGGTTCGGGCTGTCGGGGAACTTGCGGCGGACGATCAGGATCTCCTTGTCGGTCACGCCGCGGTAGGTGTTGCCGCCGTTGGGGCCGGTGTAGACGTTCTGGCAGGGCAGGGCATACGACGAGTTCGGCACCTGCGGTGTGGTCGGCGTGCAGTCGGTGCCGAGGCGGGTCTTGCCCGTGCCCCGTTGGATGGCGGCCGCGGCCTGCTCGGGCGGGAGGGCCGACGTGCCGCCGGCGGAGGCCG
This sequence comes from Actinomycetota bacterium, assembly GCA_034668185.1. Lineage (GTDB taxonomy): Bacteria > Actinomycetota > Acidimicrobiia > Acidimicrobiales > CADCTF01 > DATLED01. Next base: position 22,500 of record JAXDPV010000253.1, on the reverse strand, counting down.
CGCTGGTGCCGGCGGCGCGAGGGTTGGTGCCGGCCGTGCTCTTGGCCGCGACCTTGCCAGGGCCGGTGACGTTGGTGGCCGCAGCGGCGTCCGTGCTGGCGCCCGCGGCGTCGGTGGTGGCCGCCTCGGTCGAGGCCGCGCCGGTGCCGCTGGAGTCGAGGTTCTGGCCGACGCTGGCCTGGGTCGAGCCGTGGTCGCGGGAGCCGGGCGCGATCGACGGGAACAGGGCGATGGTGATCACCCACACCGCCCCGAAGACGTAGAAGGGCAGGTAGCGCCGGAGGTGGAGGGCGGTCGTCACCGACCGCCGCAGGAACGGGTCTTCGATCTGCGCCGCGACCTGGCGGTCGGCGGCCTCGGGCGTGCTCACGATTGATCCCCCCGGTCTCGCTCGTGTGACTGCTGTCACGGCAGTTTGTCTATTCTTGACCCTTGGGTCAAGTAGAGCCTCCCGTTCTTGACCCTTAGGTCAAGAATGTCTTACCGTCGGCACGTAGGGGGTGGGCTGGGTGCAATTGACCCGTAGCAACGACGATCCCAAGCTGTTGGGCGACCTCGGCCGGTTGGCCGGGCAGCCGGCCAGTGTGGTGGTCGAGGACGGTCCGGCGGCTGCCGACGAGGCCGTGCCCGAGGCGTCGCCGTTCGACGATGCCTTCGTCCGCCGCTTCGTCCAGGTCAGCACCCACGTGCGCCGGTATGCGCCGTTCTACGCCGGGGCCGCCATGTGGTTCCTGGCCATGGTGCTCATCCAGCCGGTGGGCGGCGGCGGGGGTGCCGGGCCCGAGACGGCGTCGTCGGCCGACTTCGCCTCGGCCAACTCCACGGTGTCGTCGTCCTCGGTGACCGAGACGGTGTCGGCGGTACCGGCCGCGGCCGTCGACGGGTTCGGATTGTCGGGTTCGTTCGTGGTGTCGTCGTACGCGTCGCCTTCGCCTTCGCCGTCGTCGCCGGCGGCATCGTCGCCGTCGGCCGCGACCGAGCCGGCCCCGCCAGGCCTGCCCGACCCCGTCGACTCGCTCAATATGGGCGACGACGTGGTGCCGGTCGTGGCCCTGTCGATCCTGGAGTCGGGGTACGCCAGCGCCGCCGGGGGCACTCCCGCCGAGCAGAGCCCGCCGGGGAACGGTCTGCCGGTCGCGGCGGTGGGCGGCAACGACGCCAAGCGCAGCTTCGTCCGCCTGTCGGGCACCGAGACGACCTTGCGGCTGAAGGCCATTGCCGGGTCGATGGACCAGGTCACGACCTACCAGGCGGCGGTCAAGGCGTGCGTGATCACCACCGCCGACTGGGTTCCCCGGCGGGGCCAGAAGCTCGACGCCGGGCCGGCCTACGACCTCAGCCAATGCGCCACCGGCGTGGCCGGCGCCGGCGGCGTGTGGACCTTCGACCTCGGCTACTTCGGGTCGGTCTCGGCGGGCAACGGGTTCGCCCTGGTGCCGGGCGCGGGGACGGTGCCGTCGTTCGAGATCACCTTCGAGCCGAGGGCGTTCGCCGGCTGAATCGCGACGGGGGGCGCTGCGCGAGACTGCGCCCATGGCAAGCAACAGCTTCGGTGCGCGCGGCACCCTCGACGTCGGTGGGCGCAGCTACGAGATCTTCCGGCTGTCGGCGTTGGCCGATCGCTTCGACGTCGCCCACCTGCCGTTCTCGCTGAAGATCCTGCTCGAGAACCTGCTCCGCAACGAGGACGGCGTGAGCGTGGGGCGGGGCGAGATCGAGGCCCTGGCCGGGTGGGTGCCGACGGCCGAACCCGACCGGGAGATCGCCTTCGCCCCGGCCCGGATCCTCATGCAGGACTTCACCGGCGTGCCCTGCGTCGTCGACATGGCGGCCATGCGGGACGCGGTCGTGGCGTTGGGTGGTGACGTGGGGCGGGTCAACCCGCTGGTGCCGGCCGAGCTGGTGATCGACCACTCGGTGCAGGTCGACGTGTACGGGACCGCGGACGCGGCGGCGCGCAACGCCGAGCTGGAGTATTCGCGCAACACCGAGCGCTACGAGTTCCTGCGGTGGGGACAGAAGGCGTTCGACAACTTCGCAGTCGTGCCGCCGAACACCGGCATCTGCCACCAGGTGAATCTGGAGTACCTGGCCCGGGTGGTGTTCGCCGATCCTGCTTCGGGCCAGGCGTACCCCGACACGTTGGTGGGCACCGACTCGCACACGCCGATGGTGAACGGGTTGGGCGTGGTCGGGTGGGGCGTCGGTGGCATCGAGGCCGAGGCGGCCATGTTGGGCCAGCCCATCTCGATGCTCATCCCCAAGGTGGTCGGGTTCAAGGTAGTGGGGGAGCTGCCCGAGGGGGCCACGGCCACCGACCTGGTGTTGACGGTGACCCAGCGCTTGCGCCAGCACGGCGTGGTCGGCAAGTTCGTCGAGTTCTACGGTCCCGGGCTGGCCAACGTTGCCCTGGCCAACCGGGCGACGATCGGCAACATGTCGCCGGAGTACGGCTCGACGATCACCATCTTCCCGATCGACGACGAGACCTTGCGGTACCTCGAGTTCTCGGGTCGTTCTGCTTCGTCGATTGCATTGGTCGAGGCCTACGCCAAGGAGCAGGGGCTGTGGCACTCGGGTTCGTCTGCCGTCGAGCCGGTGTTCTCCGAGACGTTGGAGCTCGACCTGTCGACGGTGGAGCCTTCGTTGGCTGGGCCCAAGCGGCCCCAGGACCGGGTGCCGTTGGCGTCGGCCAAGCCCATGTTCCGGGCGGCGTTGAAGGACAGCTTGCCCGAGCTGGTCGACGGCACGGCCGACGAGGCCGTGGCCGAGACGTTCCCCGCCAGTGACCCGGTGGCTGCGGCCGAGGGCATGACCGGCGCCGGCTCGCCCGATCCAACGGCGGCGACCGAGTCGACTCCTGTCGCGTTCGACCGGCCCCATGCGTCGGTGCCGGTGCGGCTGGCCGACGGTTCTGGCTTCGATCTCGACCACGGCCACGTGGTGATCGCCGCCATCACGTCGTGTACCAACACGTCGAACCCGTACGTGATGCTGGCCGCGGGCTTGCTGGCCAAGAACGCCGTGGAGCGCGGGCTCAGCGTCAGGCCGTGGGTGAAGACGTCGTTGGCGCCCGGGTCGAAGGTCGTCATGGACTACTACGACCGGGCCGGGCTGACGCCCTATCTCGACAAGCTCGGCTTCAACCTCGTCGGGTACGGGTGTACGACCAGCATCGGCAACTCGGGGCCGTTGCTGCCGGAGATCTCTTCGGCCATCGACGAGGCCGGGCTGGCGGTGTGCGCGGTGCTGTCGGGCAACCGCAACTTCGAGGGTCGGATCAACGGCGACGTGCGCATGAACTACCTGGCGTCGCCTCCGTTGGTCGTGGCTTATGCGTTGGCCGGGACGATGGACATCGACGTCGTCGCCGAGCCCTTGGGCGTCGGCTCCGACGGTGCTCCTGTCTACTTGCGTGACATCTGGCCTTCTTCGGCCGAGGTCAACGCCTGTGTCGCCGACGCCGTCGAGTCGGAGATGTTCCGCAAGTCGTACTCGGAGGTGTTCACCGGCGACGAGCGTTGGCAAGCTGTGGCTGCGCCTTCGGGCGAGCGCTACTCGTGGGCCGAATCGACCTATGTCCGCAAGCCGCCGTACTTCGACGGGATGGCGGCTGTTCCTGGGCCGCTGGTCGACGTGGTCGGCGCCCGGGTCCTGGCCAAGCTCGGCGACTCGGTCACCACCGACCACATCTCGCCCGCGGGCTCGATCCGCCCCGACTCGCCCGCCGCCCGTTGGCTCCTCGACCACTCGGTCTCGGCCTCCGACTTCAACTCCTACGGTTCCCGCCGTGGCAACCACGAGGTCATGATCCGTGGCACGTTCGCGAATACTCGGCTGCGGAACCAACTGGCCCCCGGCACCGAAGGCGGTTGGTCGGTCCATCTGCCCGACGGCACCGCGGGCTCGCTCTACGACGTGGCTATGCAGTACGCCAAGGAGCGGGTGCCGCTGGTGATCCTGGCCGGCAAGGAGTATGGGTCAGGGTCTTCCCGTGACTGGGCGGCCAAGGGGACTGCTCTGCTCGGCGTGCGTGCCGTGTTGGCCGAGTCCTACGAGCGCATCCACCGCTCCAACCTCATCGGCATGGGCGTCCTGCCGCTGCAATTCCTCGACGGCGACTCGGCTACTTCTCTTGGCCTGACCGGCCACGAGCTGTTTTCTGTCAGCGGGCTCGAAGGCCTGCCCGACGACGCCCCCTTGCCCTCCACCCTGACCGTGACCGCCGACTCCAAGTCCTTCTCGGTGTTGTTGCGCATCGACACCCCCAAAGAGGCCGACTACTACCGCCACGGCGGCATCCTCCTCTACGTCGCTCGCCAGTTGGCCGCCGCCCACTGATCCATCACCCTTCTGTGATCGTGCACCCGGGTATTTCGGCGTGCACGTTCACAAACTCCTTGGCGGCTACCATGGCCGCTTCGCTGGCGGCGTGGCCGAGTGGCTTAGGCAAGGGCCTGCAAAGCCCTGTACACCGGTTCGATTCCGGTCGCCGCCTCCAGATAAAACCGCAGGTCAGGAGATCGGTGGCCGTTCTTCGCCTGAGGGAACCCGCGGTCTATCCAGCAGCGCATCCAGCGCGAGCCGCGAGTGAGGGTTGCGACCGGGCGATTGGACGCAGGAATACCGACGGGTGTCGATCACGCTCCGTGGCGATGCGTCATCAGCTTCGTGGCCACGATTGATCGCTGAAGGCGGCCACGATCACCAGCGCGACAACCCGGCCAGCCTCTCCCGTGCGCCCGCTTCTCCCACGGACGGGTCTTGCACCAGTGGCACTGGATAGAGCGTCATACTGACTGCGCATGGGTGATGCACTCCTCATCCCATTCGGGCTCAACCTTCTGAGTTCCACGGCGTGCGAGATACTCGTGACACGAGTCCGCGAGAGGCTGTGGCCGAAGCGACGGACATTCGCAGCGGCGGTGTCGGCTCACCTCCGTCGCGCGGCGGCACTACAGCTCAAACCAAGTCTCGTGGAACACGTTCTCTTCGATGGCGGTGCCTTCAGGGCTGTGCTTCGCGGGGTACCCGCTCCCTCCACTTGGGACAACCTGCTCTTTGACCTCCTCAGCCCTGGAGGCATCACCGCGGATCACCTTGCAACTCTCCTGTACGACGCGATTGTTACGCAGGGTGGACTCGAGATTCAGATGTGCCTCGCCGAAGGGATCAACGATCTCAAGGACGGTCAGTGGGCGATCTACAACGAGTTGCTCGAGCTACGAAGTCTGGTCGAACGCTCCTTGAGCGAGAGCGCGCATGAGGCTGCCACGGTCCACCCGTCCATCAACGACCATTTGGCGAACGTTCACATGGCGATCGGCGCACTAACGGCCGAGCAGGTACACGTGATTCGGACGCTGCACGGAGTTCGTCGTGCGCTGGTACCCGGCACTGCGGGCTCAGGAAAAACTGTTGTCGCCTGTGAGAAGGCGATGAGGCTTGCCGATGCAGGCGTCAGCACGCTTCTCCTCTGTCACAATCCTCTGCTCGCGCGTCACCTCGAAGACATGACGAGAGGGTCACGTGTCGAAGTGCAGTCCTTCGGCGAGTGGGTGGCTGTCCTGGCAGGCGACTCACAACAGGAGACGACCGCCTGGCAGCGTTACGACGAGCCATCGGAGCAAATGCTTTTGGCGGCTCTTGAGCGACTGATCGAAGACCCCCCGGGCTGGCAAGCGGTCGTCGTCGACGAGGGTCAGGACTTTCGCACGAATTGGTGGCTACTCGTGGACGCAGCCGTCGATTCGCCCGGCGGTCTCCTGTATGTGTTCGCCGATGATCAACAACAGATCCACGGCGCGGATAGGCAGTATCCAGTCTTCGACCAGACATACATGCTCTCTCGAAACTGCCGTAACTCCGGTCCCGTCTATGCGGCGATGCGCACACTTGTCGCCGGACTATCGAGGCACGAGGACGCTCTCGCTCACCTTGGCTCAGCGGTTGTGGTCTTCACTGGACAGGCAACTGCAAAGGAAGGGCTCGGGCGAGCCGCCCAGGAACTCCATGGCACCAGTGCCACCGAATCCGTAGTCGTACTAACGATGGATGGCCAGGTGGAAGTCGTTCGAGCGGCGAATCCGAGGATCTTGACGGCAATCCCACTGGACTGGCGAGCCGGCGTCGCTCGAGCCGCGAAACGCGTCGTCGAGGAGGCGAAATCGCACACTTGGTATACACCTGGTGGTTCTGACGACGTCGCCGTGCTGCGACGACTCGACGAGCTATCACATGAAGCGACGCCGAGGGAAGCGGACGCACAACTCGTGGCCGAGCTAGCGAATCTTCTCATTGCACGAACGCCGAAACTTGACTGGACCGGTGCGTCGAGTCCCGTCCGCTTTGTCGCCGCGCACGGCGAGGTGACGATCACACGGAATGATCCACGGCATTGGCAGGCGAGAGTCAAGTATCTCGCGTCGAAGGCATGGACCGCCGATTTCGCCCCTCCGGCGTCGCTTGCGCTGAAGGCCTATGCCCAGGTCAGCCCCGCCAGTGCTGGCTTCGCGGCCGTGCATACCGTCGCCGGATTCAAGGGACTCGAAGCCGACACCGTCCTGGTCGTGTGGGATCCGCAGCTCTCGCCCGACCCATTGACCGAGCTCTACGTCGCAGTGTCTCGAGCTCGACTGCGGTGCATCATCGTCGCACCGTCTACTTCCAAGCCACGCCTGCCAGCGCGCATGCTTGCCACTGTCCGGGTAGTCGAACTTGAGGCTGCGTGAACAGCGGGCTGTTCGGCGACGGCAGCGAGGGACTCACCCCGAGTTCATCGAAGATCGCGCGCCTTCGCGACTCTCGCGGCCCTCTACGGGCGACGCGCATGACACACGCGCCGAGCTGCCTCGTCTTTGAAGGGCATCAAGCCGGAGGAAAGTGCCCAGAGGCATCGTGACTCTCGACGCAGCGGGCCAGTTCCTCAAGCTTCACGCGATGAAGGCACGGGGCGAGGAGCCGGGGGTCATGAAGCGAGGAGTCGCCGCGCCGCGTCGGATACGCGGCCTCATCGTCAAAGAAGCGACGACGCCCCGAGCGTCATCCATCGAGGAGCGACGATTTGACCGACAACTTCTTCCAAAGGACAGATCAAGAAGCCCGCGCCATCGATGCGCGCCGCCGTGAAGCCAATGCCCAGACGAAGGAGCAGCAGGATCGCTGGAAAGTCGAGCGCTCGGCACTCGCTAACGTAGCGAGCGACGCAGTTGCACGCTTTCTCAAGATCATGGCAGTCCACGGCAACCTTGCGTCGATCGCCGTGAAACGGAGGAAACCGCGAACGGCTCTGGCGGAGTGGCTTGATCCTGGATCTGGATTCAGGGTGGTGAAATCTTCTCTCCGCGGGTGGTATCTGGGCCACATCTGGGTGGCTGACGACGACAGCCCGGCCGAACATATCGTCCTCCTGCACGATGGCTCCGTTTGGCTAGAACACCATCCCCCAGAAGGCGGCTGCGTGACCGTCGGATGGGGAACGGGAATCACAGCGCTTGACCATGTGCCCCGACTGACAACGGATCTTCCTCGACGACTCGCCATGGTGTTGGCGGAACTCGATCTGCCTGGACTATCGGACGCTACCTGATGGCTTCGCCCGCCACGCGAACGCATCGGGCCAGTCGCGAAGCAGACCGGCGCTTGTCCCGCACATAGGGCCCTGCCGCCCAGGGCAACAAACGGAAACCTGCCGCGCACGTGGCTACATGTAGAGACCTGAACTGCTGCAGCGGGTCGATGTCGTCTGGCGTCTCACGAAGGATGTTGGCCCACGAGTTGCGAAAACCGAATGGTGATCGAGGCCTGTACTCTGCGCCAGCTCGGAGCGAAGGCCTGGCTGCAGGACGGCACGATGATGCACTGTCGTGCGACAAGGCGTCCTCGCAAAGGCGATGATGGACCCATGAGAGAGCGTCTCGGCATTCGGCAGGTAGGGCGGGTCGAGTGGGTAGACGAGCACGTACATCTCTCGGGATGGCTGTTCCTTACGGTCGCGCTACCCGAAGGGATGGAAGCCGACGTCCCCGTTGACGAGGGCGGCATAGCCGGATGGACCAACGTCGAGTTGCACAACATCGCGCATGGCCTGCCCTGTGAGTGTCCGGTCGGGCAGATCATCGAGGCTGAGGACCTCGGCGACTAAAGACACTCATCCGCTGGCGCGCGTCAATGGCGGGCGCGCCTCGAACCGAGCGACGCCACGCTGAGTGACGAGCGTTCGGCGTCCTCCATCCAGCATCCATCCAGCGTCCGTGGCTGTCCATCCGTGGCCAGGGGAGTCGACGCAATGCTGTGACCTGCGACGATGGACGGTGGTGGACCCGCACGCACCCGGTCGACAGAGCCTGCAAAGCCCTGTACACCCGGTTCGATTCCGGTCGCCGCCTCTACAAGCATTGTGCTGGTCACGTGCGGTGCACACGGCTTTGGCTCGCTCCGCTCGCATAACGCCATCCCGCGCCCATCCCGCGCGCTGACGCGATCTCGCGCTGATGCCCGCCATCGACCATCCACCGATCCCGGTCGGCTACCTGCAATCGTGGTGGTTTCAATCGGAGAGGTGTCGCCGTGCCCGCAGCAAACGAAGGTGCAACGACTGATCAGCTGCTCATGGGGATCCTGGCGCTTCTTGTCGCCAACCGGGAAGACGCGACCGCTGAGGCCAAGGACCGCCAGAAGACCGAAGTGATCCTGGCGGCGGCCGGACTTAGTGCGAGCACGATTGCTCAGATGATGAACAAGAACGTCGATGCGGTTCGGAAGACGCTCCAGAGAGCGCGTTGAGATGGCCGCCACGAAGGGAAGCTCTGGAGTTGAACCCGGATCAGTTGACGAGCTGGCTCGAGTGGTGCTGCTCGCCCTGCGTTACACAGGGGTACCGCAGGGAACCTTGGTGCATGATCTCTCGGCCTTGGGTCTAGCTCCTGCAAGGATCGCAGTACTTCTTGGCGCGTCGCCGAAGTCGGTCAGTGCGCAGAAGGGTCAGACGAGACCCGACTGGCCGAAGTAGCGGGCAGCAACAGGGCGAAAGTGCCTACTCCCGTTTCGGACTCGCGCTCCAATAAGCACGAACAGGTCGCGCATGCCGCCGAGGTGCTTCAGAACGCGCCGAACCGGCTGCGGGTGTTCGAGGCGATCTATCGGGGCAAGAAGGCCGTGAAGTCGCGATCCGATCTGGAGGCAGCGACGGGCCTCGACAACAAGCAGGTTCTGAACGCTGCAAAGGCGTTGGTGGACAACCAGCTTGTCTCGCAGGAGAAGAAGGACGGTCAAGCGAGCTACCGCAAGGACTCGTTCTACTCAGCGAACAAGGCCAAGATTCTCAGCCTCGCCCGCGATCCAGAGAAGTTGGCGAAGCAACCCCGATCGACGCAAGTTCGTGGTGGCGCCACGTCCGTCATCAGGGTCGCCATCGGCGCGTCCTTCAAGCCTCCTCAACAGGTGACTGTCGATGACATTGATTCGTTCGCGGCGGTGAAGCAGATTCGAGACCGGCAGCCCCAGCGTGTTTCGATCAGCGAAGACGCCGTCAAACAGGGGATCAAGCGCGTCCTCGGAGAGTCGGCCGAGTTCAAGGATTGGGGAGGCGAGAACAACGACCTCACGACGACGCGAGTGAGGATCGGGGGCAAGCGATGCGCAGCAGCGTTTGCGTTCAAGGGACCGGCGCAGAAGGGAAAATTGACGCCCGGAAAGATGGGCAAGAACGGCGATCAGATCCAGCGCTTGTTCCAAGCGGACGCCGACCTCTTCGTCGTCCAGTACGTGGGCCAGATCGGAGAGAACGTCGTAACCCAGATGTCAGCGCTCGCTATTGCGAAGGCTGCGACGACTAGTAAGAAGATTCGCTATTGCCTGATCGACGGCCAGGACACCAGCCGTCTGATGAAGGCCTATTCAAAGGAATTCGGTGATGACTGATCCCATTGACCCGTCGATCGCGAAGCTCCTCGCCTTCATGATGTTGGATGGAATGTCCGCCCAAGCCACCAACGAAGACCGATGCTTTCGTCTGAGCATCTGCGGCTTCTCAAACGCAGGCATCGCTGAGATCGTTGGCATCCCAGTCGGCTCCGTGAACACGAATCTCTACGAGGCGCGGAAGAAGCTGGGCTCGCCAGCGAAGAAGGCAAAGGCGGCGAAGAAGACGATCAAGAAAAAGCCTGCCAAGAATTCGTCGTAGGCGAGCCGGAGTAGCCGAGTTCGCCTACCGAGTTCTGCCCATGGCTAAACAACCTTCGATGCTACGGCGAGGACGAAGAAGAGGACCGAATACAGGACGGTTGGCCAGCCGACGTTCCGATTCTCCTTGGCAAGTACCTTGCGCGCACTTGGACCTATGATGTTTAGGTTCGATCCGAACGAATATTGAGCCAAGAGATCATCGAGCTGTTCTTGTGCGTCGTCCTCGAGTGGGCGATCAGACTCGAGGACACGCGTCACGTATGCCTGGACGATTTCTTCTAGTTCGCGCGACCTGCGGTGTGCGACGCCGTATTGGTAATCGAAGCGCAGGTCCGCCCAGGCGAGGAGCGGGACGAGAACAGTGGCGCCGAGTGGAGCGAGACCGTTGTGGTTCGCGACGCCCAGGCCCATTGCGGCGGTCCAGAGTGTAAGGGTCGCGCCGCGCAAGACATCTCGGTAGCCCTCGATGCGGGCGATGATTGAAGAGAGGCTTGCGTAGTCGGCTCGCACGATCTCGACAACCGTTAGGGCGGACTCTGCCGGCGCAGTCACTCCTCGCCCTCCTCGACCCCGAGGAGGTGCCTAAGCTCGCTTTGAGCGTTCTCCGCTGACTCCGTATCGGCAGCGTTGGGTCGCACCTCGTTCAGATATCGAACGACTGAATCCAGCAACGCGACGAACTCGGTGCTCCGGAACTCTTCGGTCACCTCTTCAGTTCGGATATACGTGGCCGTGCCAAGCGTTGAGGCGACCGTCGCCAACTCAAAGACGACCTTCTGGAGCGATTCGGGCGCTCTGCGTCGCTCCAGCCGCCGGCGCTCCAAGGCCAGTCGTCTGCGTGATTGCGGTCCAAAGCCAACAATCCGCTGAGAGAGCAGCTGGGCGCTCAGCTGCTCCAACAGGTCCTGACAAAACGCAACGAGGGGGTGATCCTCAGTAAGGAAATCACCTTCGCTTTCGTCCCCAAGCGTCTTTCTTTGCAGCGTCTTGATGTACTCGACGACGTCGTCGAAGAGCTCCGGACTGACGAGTACGTCACGTTCCTGAGGCAACGGCTACTTCCTTGAGGCATCGCATTGCATCCTCAAGCAGCTGCGCCTGCTTCGAGGCCGGCAGAAGTACGACGTCGCCGGTTCCCCGAAGTTGCTCGTAAAACGGCCTGAGGTCGGCAATCAAAGCGACCTCCTCGCGCAGCGTCGGCCATGTTCCGGCGAAGGAATCAAAGACAAGCCGCCAGTCGTACTGGGGACTGCCGACTCCGAGTAGTCGGGCGATGCACACGGCCTTGCCGGCCGAATACACACGACCGAGAGCACTTGCAAAGTGGCCATTGAGCCGTTGGCGCCCGAGTGAGCGGGCGACTCGGTCGAGTCGAAGCTCGACTTCACGGTCGACAGCGCGCGTACTTATCACCGATTGCAACGTAGGAAGAATAGATGTGTATTCGCCGCCGGGACTGCACCCGAGCAGTTCGCCCTCGTCCCGTAGGTGCGCGATGAAGGACGGTCGAGTCCGCTGCTCGACGACGAGGTCACGGGCTCGGAGCGTGGTGATCGATGCGAGGCCGGCTATGTGAGGGCAATCCAGCCGGAGACGCTGTGCGAACCGCGCGCTTGCATCCGGTTTGTCTGTAAGTACGAGGACATCGACGTCGCTTCCAACCATCGCCGTTCCACGAGCAAACGATCCGTAGAGGAGGCACAGATCAATCTCTGAAGCGCTTGCAAGCGAGCGCGCGAGAACGTCGAGTACTTCCGCGGCGTTGGGCAGTGTCGCCACGTAGCTAGTTTCGCACACCCAAGCCGAACGTATGTTCATAGCTGTTGAGCCGGTGGACGAGGCCGCATCGTGGCCTCCGGGCGCACGAGGAATCGTCGAGGTACCCCACGGTCTCGCGGTCGCGTCCTTCGGTGGCGTGTTGGTAGATGAGCGCGCTCTTGGTGACGCGTGGCCGATCCTTGCCATGAGTTCCTTAATCGTGATGCCTGGCATGCGAGCGGTCAACGTCGCCGCGTGGTGGCGAGGGTCGTGGATGCGGAGTCATCGACCGCCGACGAGTGCGGGCGGTCGAGAGGAAGAGGCATGCCGCGGATTGGGCCAACACCGCGGGGGCCAGGGCGGGGGATGGGCCGACGCCGCCGGAAGCCGCGGCCCACCATCGGGAGGCGGCCGACATGGTGGCCCAGCGGGCGGCGTACCGGGCGTCGGCGGATTGGTTGGCGGCCACGTGTTCGACGATACCGACGACCGCGATGAGCGCAACCAGGATTGCGATGGCGCGGGCCGCGGGAGGGCGGTGGCGAAAGAGGGTGAGGGCGACGACGAGCGCGGCCAACGCGGCCCAGGGGAGGAGTTGGACCGTGCCGTCCCAGTGCCGCAGCAGGGCCAGCTCGAGAGCGGTGCCTACGACGCCGACCCACGCCAACAGGCGAAGCCCGCGGCGAAGCGGTGCTGCGTCGTTCACAACGCGAGCTGGGCGACGATGGCCCGGGCCCGGGTTGTACTTGGCCAGGGCCTGACGAAGCTTGGCCAACGTGAGATCGTCGGTCGGATAAGGACGGTACTCGGTCACCTCGCGGGCCCCATCCGCTGGCGTTGGCGATGCCGGCGGCCGAGAAGGCGGCGGTGAGCTCGGACATCGAAGCGGTGTTGGCGTTGACCTTCGTCGTCCCCGCCGTTGCCGCGCCGGTCACAGCGGCTGTCGTCGTGGACGACGGCGGAGCCGATGCCGTGGGCGACGAGCCCGACGAACAGGCGCCGAGCAGAAGGGCGGCAGTAAGGGCAACGGCGCCGACGTGGCGACGGTTCAGTGGGCCTGGACCTCCGGTCGGTCGCCGGCTAGTAGCAGACCGGTAGTAGCCGAGGGCGAGCCGTGAATCGTCTTGGCATTGAATGAGACCGCCCGCCAACTCCACAGCCGGCCGGCAGGGGCCCCACAGGCGGGAGGCGGGCGGAGGGGCAAGGCTGGGCGGCATGGACGGACGAGTGAGTAGGCGGCAGGCGTTGGGATGGCTGGGGGCGGCGGGTGCGGGGGCGGTGGTCCTCGGCGCTTGCGGCACCAGCAGCAAGGGCGGCGGCTCGTCGGCGACCGCGACGACAAGCACGACCGCTGCTGCGAGCCAAGCAACCCAGGCAACAAGCCAAGCAACGACACAAGCAGGCCAGGTGACGGCCGCGATGTTCGAAGGACAAGCGGCCTGCACGATCACGCCGAGCCTCACCGAAGGCCCGTATTACATCGACGTCGACAAGATCAGGAGCGACATCAGGGAGGACCGGCAGGGCACACCCTTGAAACTCGCCGCCAGAATCCTCGACGCCGACGGCTGCACGCCGGTGAAAGACGCCGTGTTCGAGGTCTGGCATTGCGACGCCACCGGCCTCTATTCAGGGTTCGAGAGCGCATCCCAAGGCGGCGGCAACATGACAGACGAAAAGCGATACCTCAGGGGCGCGCAGATAACCAACGCCGAAGGCATTCGCCGAGCTGCTCACGATCTACCCCGGCTGGTACCGGGGAAGGACGGTCCACATCCACGCCAAGGTCTTCATCGGCAACAAGGAAGTCCTCACCGGCCAACTGTTCTTCGACGAAGCCGTCACGACCGAGGTCTACAAAGCCGAGCCCTACCGCAGCCACACGGGCCGGGACACGACCAACGACAAGGACAACATCTTCAGCCCGAAGACCGTCCTCGCGACCGCGAAGCAACCCGACGGCGGCTACCGAGGCCTCATCACCATCGGCATCAGGAGACAATGACTAGAGACAACTAGTTACCCCTGTCCATTTCGCTCCGGTTCGGCCCAACGCAAGCCGAAAGGCACATGAACGGCGTGTGCCAACAGGAGGAGCGGGGACATGAGTTCGGGATCAAGAATGGCGAGAGCGGTCATCGACTACCTGCCCAAGGGACAGTCGCTGCCCGAAGAGGTCTGGCGGGTACGCCACCGCACCCTCACCTATCTCCTGCGGGCCCACGTCGTGGCCATCTTCTTCTACGGCCTGGCCCGGGGGAAGGGTGCGGCCCACAGCGCCGCCGAAGCCACCATCGTCGCCTCCTTCGCCGCCCTGGCGACCCTCACCCAGAACCGCAAGGTGAGCTCGGGGGCCACGGCCCTCGGCCTGGTCGCCTCGTCCGCCGTGCTCGTCCACCTGTCGGGCGGCATCATCGAGATGCACTTCCACTTCTTCGTCATGGTCGGCATCCTCACGCTCTACCAGGACTGGTTGCCGTTCCTCGCCGCCATCGGCTTCGTCGTCCTCCACCACGGGGTGATGGGCGCCCTCCGACCGCAGGATGTCTACAACCACCCGAGCGCCATCGCCCACCCGTTCCGATGGGCGCTCATCCACGGCGGGTTCGTCCTCGCCGCCAGCGCGGCCAGCGTCATCGCCTGGCGCCTCAACGAGGAGCAAGCCCTCAAGGACCCGCTGACCGCGCTGCCCAACCGGAGGCTGTTCCACGACCGGGTCGGCCACGCCCTGGTCCGCACCCAACGCGTGCCCGGCTCGGTGGCCGTGCTGTTCGTCGACCTCGACGGCTTCAAGGACGTCAACGACAGCCTCGGTCACGCCGCCGGCGACCAACTCCTGATCGCCGTGGCCGAACGACTGCGAGCCAGCTTGCGACCAGGCGACACCCCGGCGCGGCTCGGCGGCGACGAGTTCGCCATCCTCGTCGAAGACCTCAAGTCGGAAGGCGACGCCCTCCAGGTCGCCGACCGCCTGCTCGAATCCCTCACCGTCCCCTTCGTCGTCCGCAACAAGGAGATCGTCATCGGCGCCAGCGTCGGCGTCGCCCTCTCGCGCTGCGGCGACACTGCCGACGACGTCCTCCGCAACGCCGACGTCGCCATGTACACGGTCAAGACCGGCGGCCGCGGCCGCCGGGAGCTCTTCGAAACCGCGATGCACGCCGCCGTGGTCGAGCGGGTCCAGCTCGAACAGGACATGCACCGGGCCCTCGAGGCCAACGAGTTCGTCGTCCATTACCAGCCGGTGATCTCCTTGGCCACGGGCCGCATTGCCGGACTCGAGGCCCTCATCCGCTGGCAGCACCCGACGAAAGGACTGCTGCCGCCCCTCGAGTTCCTCCCCCTCGCCGAGCAGACCGGCCTCATCGTCCCCATCGGGACGTGGGTGCTCAACCACGCGTGCCGCCAGGCCCGCACGTGGAAGGACCGCTTCGCCGACCGCCCGTTCACGATGTCGGTCAACCTCTCGCCGACCCAGCTCGTGCAACCGAACCTGGTCGACGTCGTCAAGGCGGCCCTGCGATCCTCGGGCCTGGCCCCGGGCGACCTCGTACTCGAGTTGACCGAGGGCGTGATGGTCGACGACGCCACCGTCACCGTCGACCGGCTCCACGAGCTCAAGGCCCTCGGCGTGCAGCTCGCGGTCGACGACTTCGGCACCGGCTACTCGTCACTGAGCTACCTGCGCCGCCTGCCGATCGACATCCTCAAGATCGACAAGATGTTCATCGACTCCATCGCCGACGGCCCGACCGAAGCCGAATTCGCGCGTTCCATCATCAGCCTGGCCCACAACCTCCACTTGGAAACCGTGGCCGAGGGTGTCGAGGAAGCGGACCAGGTCACGTGCCTGCGCGACCTCGGATGCAACCTGGCCCAGGGCTACCGCTTCGCCCGCCCGCTCGACGTCGACGGCATCGCGGCGTTGTTCGCCGCCGCCGAAGTCAGTGACGGATGGCACGCGTCGAAGGTGTCCAGCCAATAGCGACGGCCCCGTAGGCTCACCGGCGTGGACTACGCGGTGCGGGCCGAAGGGCTGACCAAGCGATTCGGCAAGACCGAGGCCCTGCGCGGCGTCGACATCGAGATCGAACGGGGCACGGTCCTGGGCGTGCTCGGGCCCAACGGCGCCGGCAAGACGACGGCGGTGCGCATCCTCACCACGCTGATCCCGCCCGACGAAGGCCGGGCCACCATCGACGGCCTCGACGTCGTGCGCGACTCCCAGAAGGTGCGGGCGAGGATCGGCCTCACCGGCCAGTACGCCGCCGTCGACGAACGCCTCACCGGCCAGGAGAACCTCGGCCACGTCGGCCGCCTCTTCCACCTCGACAAGGCGACCGTGCGCCAACGATCGATCGAGCTGCTCGACCGTTTCGACCTCAGCGACGCCGCCGACCGGGTGGTGAAGGGCTACTCGGGCGGTATGCGCCGGCGCCTCGACATCGCCATGAGCCTGATCGGCCGTCCGTCGGTGCTGTTCCTCGACGAGCCCACCACCGGCCTCGACCCCCGCAGCCGCGCCGCCATGTGGGAGCTGATCGACGAGCTCGTGCGCGAGGGCACCACCACCCTCCTCACCACCCAATACCTCGACGAGGCCGACCGCCTGGCCAACCGCATCGCCGTCATCGACCACGGCCTGGTCATCGCCGAGGGCACGTCGGAGGAGCTCAAGCTGCGCAGCGGTGGCGAGCGCCTCGAGGTCATGCTGACGAGCCGCGACCAGCTCGACGAAGCCGTCGCCGTCCTCGGACCGTTCGGCCACGGCCCGCCGCTGGTCGACGACGTCGAGCCCAAGATCACCATCCCGCTCGAACGCAGTATGGGGATCGTGCCCGAGGTCGTGCGGGTGCTCGACACCGCCGGTGTCAAGGTCGAGGACGTCGTCGTTCGCCGGCCCACGCTCGACGACGTGTTCTTCTCGTTGACCGGCCACGCGGCCGAGGACGAAGGGGTGAGCGACCATGGTGACTGACGTCCAGTGGGTGGTGCGGGACGCATGGACGGAAGCCAGCCGCCACCTGCGCATCATCCCCCGCAACAGCGAGCTCCTGATCTTCGCCGCGGTGCAGCCGATCATGTTCGTGCTGCTGTTCGTCTACGTGTTCGGCGGCTCGATCCACGTGCTCGGCTACGCCAACTACAACCAGTACCTGCTGCCGGGGATCTTCGCCCAGACGGTGGTGTTCGGCTCGTCGTTCACCGGCGTCGGGCTCGCCGAAGACCTGAGCAAGGGCCTGATAGATCGGTTGCGCTCGTTGCCCATGGCCCACTCGGCCGTGCTCTTCGGGCGCACCATGTCGGACCTGTGCCGAAACATCCTGACGTTCGCCGTCATGTTCCTCGTCGCCACCCTCGTCGGCTTCCGTATCAAGGGCTCGTTGCTCGAGGCCGTGGGCGCCACCGTGCTCCTGCTCGGCTTCAGCTACGCCTTCAGTTGGATCAGCGCCTTCATCGGCCTGTCCGTCGGCTCGGTGGAGGCGGCCAACTCGGCCGGCTTCATCTGGATGTTCCCGCTGACGTTCGTCTCGTCGGCCTTCGTCGACACCCGCAACATGCCACGCGTCCTGCGCATCGTGGCCGACGCCAACCCGTTCACCATGGCCACCAACGCGTGCCGCGCCCTCTACAACGGACGCGACCCGGGCACCGACCTCTTGTGGGCCATTGGCTGGGCCGTCGGCATCATCGTGGTGTTCTCGGCCCTCTCGATCAGAAGGTTCAACCGGGCGAACGCTCGCTGACCGCGCGAACATCGCGGCGTGCGGGTGATCGAGTATCGGTGCGCGGACGGGACGCCGTTCCCGGTCACGTTCGAGGACGAGGCCCAGGCGGCCAAGACGTGGTGGCTCGACCGTGAGCACACCCGCGAGCCCGGGCCGCCGTTGGCCGTCGCTCTGCGCCGGCTCGGTGGCGCCGGCTCCGAGCGGGCCTACGCCGAGGTCGGCCTGGTGGCGCCCGGCCCGTTCCGCCCCGGCGGTCCGAGCACCCACGGCTTCGGCTACTTCGACACCACGCCGATGACGGCCGAGGAGCTCGGCGTGATGATGGCGGGGTGCGCCAAGCTCATCGAGGTTCACGGCAGCGCCCAGGCGGTGTGGCACGACTACTGCCTGCCCCGAGCCAAGGAGAGCTGCGCCTTCCTCGAAGTTGCGGTGCCGGGAGGGGCGACGCTGCAGGAGCTGGCCGAGCGCCAGAACTACGGCCAGCAGATGACGATGGTCCCGGCGTTCATCTGCGGCAACGACCTCATGCTCCTGGCCGCGACGTGCGGCGAGATCGTCGGGCCCGACCGGGCCCAGTTGGTGGCCTACGAGCTGACCCAGGGCTACGACAACGAGACCCTGCTCGCCGACCAGGCCTTGTGGGACGTGGCCCACGACCCGACGCCGCAACGGGTCGACGCCTTCCTCGCCGAGTTCGGCCACCGGTCCGAGGCCTGGGACATCGCCGCGCCTACGTGGAACGAGCGGCGGGAGGGCTTCTACCGCCAGCTCGAGGCCATGGCCATCCCCGGCACCCCCGAACCGCGGGCCGCCGTCGAAGCCGGCATGAGGCGAAGGATCGCGCTCCTCGAGGAGCTCGACGCCGAGCTCGCCGACGACCACGCCAAGCGCGACCGCTTCCATCGCCGGGTCGAGCGGGTCGCCACCTACGTGGCCGTGCGCGAGGAGCGGGCCCGCTGGCAGCTCGCCCTCGTCGGCAACCTCCGCCACGCCGTGCTCCGCATCGGCGCCGCGCTGGTCGACCGGGGCGTGATCGACGATCGCGAGGACGTGCTCTACCTCCTGCCCGACGAGATCGAGGGCGGCGGCAGCGACGACCTCAAGGCCGCCGTCACCGAACGCCGGGCCGAGCACGAGATGTGGAAGCGGGTCACGCCGCCGGACGCCATCGGCGCCGACCATCCGACGGCGCCGCCCGTGATCGCGCTGCCACCGGACCGCACGATCACCGGCGTGGGCGCGTCGCGGGGGCAGGCCGTGGGCACGGCCCGGGTGATCACCGACCTGGCCGACGCCGATAGCCTCGAGCCGGGAGACGTGCTGGTCTGCGTGAGCACCTCGCCGCCCTGGACCCCGTTGTTCGGCCTGGCCGCGGCCATCGTGGTCGACAGCGGCGACATGGGCTCGCACTCGGCCATCGCCGCCCGGGAGTACGGCATCCCCTGCGTGCTGGCCACCGCCATCGGCACCGCTGCCATCGCCGATGGCGCCACCGTCAAGGTCGACGGCGACGCCGGCACCGTCGAGGTCTTCGCGAGCTAGGCGCTCCTATCGGACCCGGAGCGAGAGCCCGGCGGCGTCGGCCAGCGTCTGGAGGTCGTCGACGATGGCGTCGACCAGGTCCCAGACGTCGGGGACGAGCTCAGCGCACCCGACCAACCCGAAGTCGAGGGTGTCGAGGTAGCTCTGCACGGTGATGTTCAGGCCCTGGCCGTCGACGATGGTCGACACCGGGTAGTAGTGCAGCAGCCGGGCGCCGGCCGAATACAACGGCTCCCGCGGCCCGGGCACGTTGGAGATCACCAGGTTCACCGGCGGGCGGAAGCGGTTGGCCAGGCCGAAGCGGGTGGCCATGCGGCTGGCCCGGGCGAACACCGCCGGCGGCGGGAACTGGGCGAAGTCGATCAACGACTCGGCCGGCAGCGCGTCGAACAACCCCTTGCCGATCATCATCGAGTCGTGGACCCGCCGCACCCGCTCCAACGGATCGTCGGCGTCGGTCGGCAGGTTGGCGATGAGGCCCGAGACGCGGTTCGTCCACTTTTCGGTCTCGTCGCCGGTACGCACCGACACCGGCACCATGGCCACCAACGGCGAGTCGGGAAGCTCGCCCTTCTTCTCGAGGTAGGTGCGCAGGCCGCCGGCGCAGGCGGCCATCACCACGTCGTTGACCGTGGCGCCGAGCGCGTTCTTGATCGCCTTGACCGCGTCCAACGACGTCGACCGGTAGGCGAACACGCGGTGGGCGGTGATCGAGGCGTTGAAAGGCGTGCGGGGCGCGTTCAACGACGGCAGCTCCATCGGCACGCGATCGCGCTCTTCCTCGCGCGGGCGGCCGGCGTTCAACAGCGCGCCCAACGGCCCCCGCAACGACGAGCGCAGTTGCGAGCCCGCGGCCTGCAGGAGCGGGTTGCGCGTAGCCCGGCCGACATCGCGCATCGTGCGGGCGGTGAGCAGCACCAGCCGCCCGGGCTTGCGGACCAGGTTGGCCAGCGCCCGGCCGATGACCTCGGTGTCGGACGGCAGGCGCTCGGGGCGCCGGGCCGAGGCGGCGGCGTCGGCGGCCGCGATCTCGTCGCCCTCGGGCGCGGGGGTGCGGTCGAGCATCATCGTCAACAGCTCGGCCCCCGACGCACCGTCGATGGTGGCGTGGTGGACCTTGGTGAGGATGGCGAAGCGCTCGTCGGGGAGGCCCTCGATCACGTAGGACTCCCACAGCGGCCGGCTGCGGTCGAGGGGTCGGGCGACGACGCGGGCGACGAGGTCGGCGATCTGCTCCTCGCCGCCGGGCGGCGGCACGGCCGTATGGCGCACGTGGAAGTCGAGGTCGAAGTTGGGGTCCTCGATCCAGAAGGCGTGGTCGAGACCGAGCGGCACCTCGACCAGCCGCCTGGTCAGCGGTTCGAGGAGGTGGAGGCGGCGCCCGACCTGCGCCCGCCACGACTCGAACGGCTGGTAGGCCGGATCGGCGGGGCGTTCGAAGATCGAGAGCGAGGAGACGTGCCCGTACTGCTTCGGCGTCTCCATGTAGAGGAAGGTCGCATCGAGGCCGGACAGTTGCTTCATGGCGTCGAGCCTAGGTCCCTTCGATCACCGTGATCCGGTGGCCGTCCTCGAACTCGAGGAAGGCGTGGTTGGTGGGGTGGGGCTGGACGTGGATAGCGAGGAACTGGTCGAGCGAGTCGAAGACGCTGATCGAGCCCCGGGGCGGCGGCGTCAGCCAGTGGATGACGACGACGCCGGTGGAGAAGAGGACCCCTTCGAGGACGACGCCGGTCCCGGAGACACCGGAGACGTCCCGCTCCCGGTGCATGACGAACCTGCGCATTCCTTCCGGCGCCCGCTCCCGCTCCACCATGGCCGAACCCTACGCGCTCGGTTCTCTTTCCGGCGGCGCGCCCTGCGCTGGAGCAGCACCAGGACGACGAGCGGGGCGAGGATCATCGTGACCTCGTCCCAGCCGGTGCCGTTGGCGTGGGCGACGATCACCGCCCAAGCCTACGGGTCAGGACTCGTCGAGCAGGTCGAGCACCGCGGTCTCGACGCGGGTGGGGTCGTCGTCGAGGGCGGCCAGCGCGTCGAGGACGGTGTTGCCCGCGGTATAGCGGTCGATCACGCGCGGGTCGACATAGGAGGAGCGGCACACGGCGGGCGTGTTGCCGAGGTATTCGGCGACCTCCTTCATGGCCCGGGCGATGGCCCGCTTGCGGCCGCTCACCGAAGGGGCGACGCCCTTCGACACCGCCAGCGCCACCGCCGCCAGCACGGTCGCGCTCCACGTGCGGAAGTCCTTGGCCGTGAACTCGCCGCCGGTCGCCTCTTTTATGTAGGCGTTGATGTCGGCCGACTTCACGTCGACCCACTGGTCGCCCCGCTTCCACGCCAGCAGCTCGGGCCCGCCGCCCCGTCTCGACTTGAGCTCACGCACGACGGCGAGCACGTCGGGGTCGGCCACCGACTGGATGCGGCGCTTGCCACTCTTGGCCGTGTAGTCGAAGACGATCACGTCGCCGTTCACCTTGACGTGGGCCTTGCGGATGGTGGCCAGGCCGAACGTCTGGTTCTCCTCGGCGTAGCCCTCGGTGCCGATGCGGAAGAACCCGAGGTCGAGCAGGCGCACGGCGCAGGCCAGCACCCGCTCGCGGCTCAGCTCCTCCTCGGCCAGGTGCTCGGCGGCGAAGTGGCGGATCTTCGGCAACGCCCGGCCGAACTCGACCATGTGCTCGAACTTCTCGCGGTCGCGCCGCTCGCGCCACTTGTCGTGATAGCGGTACTGCTTGCGGCCCCGGGCATCGATTCCGACCGCTTGGATGTGGCCCATGGGGTGGGGGCAGATCCAGACGTCGGTCCACGCCGGCGGGATGGCGAGGGCCTTGATGCGATCGAGTTCGACGGCGTCGGTGACCTTCTGACCGCAGTCGTCGAGGTAGACGAACCCCTTGCCCGCCTTGCGCCGGCGATAGCCCGTGGTCGAGCAGTCGACCCGCTTCAGGCGGGGCATCGGACCAGGCGCGCGTCGCGGCGCGCCATCGAAGGCGCGCCACGCAGCGAGCTGCGGCCCGCGGCCCAGGCGTCGAGCAGCGCGGTGGCGAAGCGTTCCTCGACCCGCATGATCGCCCGGGCGCCGAAGAGGATCGCACCCGCTTGCTCGGGCTCCTGGCGGGCGAAGCCGGCGGCCAGGTCGCGGGCGGCCACGACCTGGTGGACCTGGTCGGCCTCGACGTGGACGTCGTAGAAGTCGACGGCCGGCGAGCCGAACCCGAAGCGGCGCATGGCGCTGGCGTAGCGCCCCATGGGCACGACCGACGCCATCTCGAAGATGGCCAGG
>JAXDPV010000252.1:0-3385 GCA_034668185.1 Actinomycetota bacterium | reverse complement strand
CCCACAGGATCTCGTCGCTGTAGATGTTGCCGATGCCGGCCACGAACTTCTGGTCCATGAGCAGGGTCTTGAGCTTGGTCTTGCGGGCCGTGAGCAGGTCGCCGAAGCGGACCCACGACATCATGTCGTCGACCGGGTCGAAGCCCAGGTGGGCCAGCTCCGGCACCTGGTCGGCCAGCTCCTCGGGGGTCGTGACGAACAGCTCGCCGAAAGTGCGGGGGTCGACGAAGCGCAGCAGCCCGCCCTGGGTGAAGGTGATCACGGCGTGGGTGTGCTTCGGGTCGGGGTCGCGGGCGCCGCCCTTGCCCCGCAGGAGCTGGCCGCTCATGCCCAGGTGGACGACGAGCACGTCGCCACCCTCCAGCCGCAGGATCAGGTACTTGCCCCGGCGCTCGACGGCGGTGATCTTGTGGCCCTCCAGCTTGGCCACGAAGTCGGCGTTGTCGGGGTGCCGGCGGATCGTGCGCTCGCCGTCGACGACCACCGACTTGATGCGCCGGCCGACGACCTCCTTGTCGAGGTCGCGCTTGAGGGTCTCGACCTCGGGCAGCTCAGGCATCGGCATCGACATCGCGGGACCCATCGGTCGCCATGGGATCGTCGACAGGGATCAGCTCCTCCACCACGACCACGGCCACCGCCGCCGGCTCCGACAGAGCCCGCCACGCCATGCGGGCCGCAGCCTGCTCGGCCTGCTTCTTCGACCGGCCCTCGCCGAGGCCGTACTCCGTGCCCCCCACCGACACCCGGGCGGTGAACCGCTTGGCGTGGTCGGGGCCCTCGGACGACACCGCGTAGGAGGGCAGCTCGTCGAACCGGCGGGCGCCCATCTCCTGCAGTCGGGTCTTGAAGTCGTGGCCCCCGGGACCGGCCGCGGCCTCGGTCATGCGCTCGCCCAGCAGGTCCATGACCAGGGTCGATGCGTCGTCCCAACCCCCGTCGAGGTAGACGGCGCCGATCACCGCCTCCATGGCGTCGGACAGGATCGACGGCTTCTCCCGGCCCCCGGACGAGTCCTCGCCCTTGCCCAGCCGCACCGCCTCGCCCAAGCGCAACTCCGCCGCGGCCTCGGCCAGCACGCCCGCGTTCACCACCGCCGCCCGGACCTGGGCCAGGTGACCCTCGGGCAGGTCGGGATAGGTGCGGTACAGGTGGTCGGTGACGACCAGCCCCAGCACGCTGTCGCCCAGGAACTCGAGGCGTTCGTTGGACAGCTCGCCCGGGCTCTCCGCGCACCACGAGCGGTGGCAGAGGGCGCGCGCCAGCAGCGATCGATCGGCAAAAGGTCGACCGAGCCGCTCAACGAGGGCGTCGAGCTGTTCGCTGTGACTCAGGACTTCGAAGCGCCGCCGGCGCGCTCGACCACGTAGTCGACCGCGTCACGCACGGTCTTGAGATCTTCCAGGTCTTCGTCCTCGATGCGAAAGCCGGTGGAGCGCTCGGCCATCTCCTCTTCGATGGCCTCGACCAGCTCGATGAGGGCCAGGGAGTCGGCGTCGAGGTCGTCGGTGAACGAGGCCCCTTCGCTGATGGCGGAGGGCTCGATCTCGAGGATGTCGGCCAACCGCTCGCGGATCAGGGTGAACACCGCCTGTCGGTCGAAGGGCGCCCCGTTGGAGGTTGCTTCGTTGGATGTGGGGCTGACGGCAGACACGGCCGGGTACTCCTGAAGTGGCGACTGGGACCGTCGCATGGTACCGGTTTCCGCGCTTGTGCGCTTGTGAATTGGGCGGGCCGTCAGGCGGGGGCGACGGCGTCCCGGATGCGGCCGACCATGTCGGCCACGACCATCTCCCGGGCCAGCCCGCAGGCGTTGAAGATGGCCCGCTTCGACGACGACCCGTGGCTGATGATGCACAGCCCGTCGACGCCCAGGAGCATGGCCCCCCCGTAGGACTCGGGATCGAGCTCGGCGTTGAGGGGCATGAGCAGGGGCAGGAGCACCTGGGTGGCCTGCCGGCCCTCGTCGGTGGACGTCATCACCCGCAGGAAGGTGTCGATCAGGAAGCGGGTGCCGCCCTCGAGCGTCTTGAGGACGACGTTGCCGGTGAAACCGTCGGTGACGACGACGTCGACCCGGTCGGAGAGCACGTCGCGGCCTTCGACGTTGCCGATGAACCGGCCCGCGGCCCGCAGGCAGCCATCCTGGGAGAGGAGGGCGTGGGTCTCCTTGACCAGGGCCGATCCCTTGCCCGGCTCCTCGCCGATGGACAGCAGCGCCACCCGGGGGTCGTCGAGCTTGAAGCGCTCGGCCGCGAAGACGGCGCCCATCTGGGCGAACTGCACCAGCCAGGCGGCGGTGCAGTCGGCGTTGGCGCCCCCGTCGAGCAGGACGGTGGGGATGGCGCCCGGCACCGGGATCACGGTGGCGATGGCGGGGCGGGACACGCCCTTCACCCGCCCCATGCGCAGCAGGGCGCTGGCCATGGCCGCCCCCGTGTTGCCGGCCGAAACCATCGCCGCCGCCCGACCGTCGCGCACCGCTTCCGCCGCCCGCACGACAGACGAGTCCTTCTTGCGGCGCACCCCTCCGGCGGGGTCCTCGTGCATGCCGACGACCTCGGACGCCTCCAGCACCTCCAGGCCCCACGTGTTGCCCATCACCGCCCGCTGGCCCACCAGCAGGATGGGGACGCCGAGCTCCTCGGCCGCCTGGCGGGCGCCGGCCACGATCTCCAGGGGACCCTTGTCGCTGCCCATCACGTCGACCGCGATGGGAAGGAGGGTGGGCGTCGGGCTCGCCGGATTGATGCCTTGCGGGGAACTGTCCGGGCTGGTCACGCCGGGCGCCGGATCGTGCGGGTTAGTCGACGTCGATGGCCTGGCGACCGCCGTACCAGCCGCAGTTCGGGCACACCACGTGGGGGGTCTTGACCTGGCGGCACTGCGGGCAGGTGCTCTGGGCGGGTGCCGCCAGGCGCCAGTTCGATGCCCGACGACTGCGGCTCTTGGCCTTCGACGTCTTCTTCTTGGGGACAGCCATGGAGGGTCAACCTTACCCGGCCCGCACGACCGATCCGAACCCCTCGGTCGGAACTATTGGGGCTGCTCGCCCAAGAAGCCCTCCAGAGCCGCCCACCGGGGGTCGACGTCGGTGTGGTCGCACCCGCACTCGCCCTGGTTGAGGTCGGCCCCGCAGGTGGCGCACAGCCCCTGGCAGTCGGCGGCGCAGAGCGGCACCAGGGGCAGCTCCAACAGCACCTGCTCCCGGACGAGGGGCTCCATGTCGATGGAGTCGTGGCCCAGGCGGTAGCTCTCGCCGTCCCTCGGTACCTTCTCGAACAGCTCCCGGAACCCGAAGTCGATCCGGCCCTGGGCCGGTCCGAGGCAGCGGGTGCACTCCGCCCGCCACGGGGCGGAGATGGTGCCGCTGGCCAGCAGCCCG
>JAXDPV010000251.1:0-7986 GCA_034668185.1 Actinomycetota bacterium | reverse complement strand
CAGCTTCTGGTACGGCGGGAACTCGCCTTCGATGCGGCGCGTGGTGAGGCGCACGGTGCCGACCTCGAACGACGCATCGCGATCGCCGAGGCGCAGGGTCACCGACTCGGCCCCGCCCAGCAGCCGTTGCAATTCCGACAGCGCCCGCGACGGCACCAGCACCTGCTGGTTCTCCCGCAGGACCGTCGTGCCCGGCAGGTCACGCACGGCCAGGCGATAGCGGTCGGTGGCCACCAATCGCAATCCCGAGCCCTCAGCGGTCATCAGGACGCCCGAGATCACCGGCAGCGAGTCGTCTGAGCTCGCCGCCCGCACCACCTGGCGCAGGGCCTCGGCGAACTCGCTGGCCACCAACGTCACCGCGTCGTGGCCCGCGGCCGCGGGCTCGTCGGCCGGGAACGGCAACCTCGGGAACTCGTCGGCCGGCAGGATGCGCACCGCGAACTGCGAGCGACCCGACGTGATGCGAACTTCGTCCTCGCCCGACTCGAACGTCACCGCCCCCGGGTCGAGGGCCCGCACGATGTCGGCCACCAGGCGGGCGGGCAGCACCGTGACCCCGTCGGTCAACCCGTTGACGGCAGTGTCGACCTGGATCGTGAGGTCGAGGTCGCTCCCCGCCAGGCGCAACTGGTCGCCGGCGACTTCCATCCGAACCCCGGAGAGGACAGGCAGCGCTCCGCCCCGGGTAGCCACGGCGCGACCCGCAGTGCTCAGCGCCTCGACGAGGGTGTCACGCTCGCATCGGAACTTCACCGTGTCTCTTCTCTCTCTTCTTTAGAAATACCTAGTAGCAGTAGATGGTGCTGTGGATTGTGGAGAACCCACGATTGCTGCTGGTCAGGCGGGATGCGGCGATGTGCAGCGTCTTCCCCAGGTTCTCACAGGGGTGAGACACCTTCGGGGAGGCCATGTGGACAACCCCGGGCTGTCCCCCGAAATCACAAGACGCCGACACATGGGTTGTTCACGCCCCCTTCTTGATGCGGTGCATGAGCTCGGTGACCTGGTCGTAGATCTGCCGGCGCTCCTTCATTTGGCCGCTGATCTTCTCGACGGCGTGGATGACCGTGGTGTGGTCGCGACCGCCGAACTCGCGGGCGATGGCCGGGTAGCTGAAGTCGGTCAGCTCGCGGAAGACGTACATGCCGATCTGGCGGGCCTGCACCAGCGGCCGGCGCCGGTTGGGGCCACAGAGCTCTTCGACCTTGAAGCCGAAGGTCTCGGCCGTTGTCTCGAGGATGAGGGCCGGGGTGATCGGCCGTGGCTCGTCGGCAGTGACGATGTCGGCCAGCACCCGCTCGGCCAGGTCGCGGGTCGGCGGTTCCCG
Organism: Actinomycetota bacterium; assembly: GCA_034668185.1. Classification (GTDB taxonomy): domain Bacteria; phylum Actinomycetota; class Acidimicrobiia; order Acidimicrobiales; family CADCTF01; genus DATLED01. The sequence continues at coordinate 6,656 of JAXDPV010000251.1, read as the reverse complement.
GTTGAGGCTGGCGAAGGCGCTGACCCGCACCAGCGCGCCTTCGAGCTCACGGATGTTGTTCTTGATGTGGACGGCGATGAACTCGAGGACGTCGTCGGGCAGGTGGGCGCTCTCGACCTCGGCCTTCTTGCGGAGGATGGCCAGCCGGGTCTCGAGGTCGGGCGGCTTGACGTCGGTGATGAGGCCGCTGAGGAACCGGCTGCGGAGGCGGTCTTCCAGGGTGACGAGGGACTTGGCCGGCCGGTCCGAGGTGATGACGATCTGGCCGCCGGCGCCGTAGATCGTGTTGAAGGTGTGGAAGAACTCCTCCTGGGTGCCCTCTTTGTTCTCGAGGAACTGGATGTCGTCGACCAGGAGGACGTCGCACTCGCGGTACCGCCGCTTGAACTGCGGCGTGGTGTTGGTGCGGATGGCGTCGATGAACTCGTTCATGAACGTCTCGGTGCTGACGTACCGGATCGTCTTGGCCAGGTAGTGCTCTCGGACGTAGTGGCCGATGGCGTGGAGGAGGTGGGTTTTCCCCAGGCCAGCCTCGCCATGGATGAAGAGCGGGTTGTAACTCTTGGCCGGGGTTTCGGCCACCGAAAGTGCGGCAGCATGGGCGAAGCGGTTGGACGCGCCGATGACGAAGGTCTCGAAGGTGTACTTCGGGTTGATCGGCAGCGTGGCCGTGCGCACGTCGGTGGTCGCAGCGTTGCGGCTGGCCCGGGTGTGTGTGGTCGGGGCGGGAGCGGCCGGCGCTTGGTGCTCGGCCGCGTCGCTACCGTTTTCCCTGGTCAGCGGGGTGTCGAGGTCGTCGACGTCGGTGGCCGGGGCGGTATGAACCTCGAGTTCGACGGCCACGCCACCGCCGACGATGCCGGCCACTGCGTCCTGGACGAGGGCGAGGTAGCGGCCCTCGAGCCGCTCCTTGACGAGCGGATTCGGGACGGCGAGGACCATTCGGTCACTGCTGTAGGAAACGGGGCGGATGCCTTGGAAGAACGTCTTCCACGTCGACTCGGAGACCTGGTCCTGGAGTGCTTTCGCACACGCCATCCACAGCCGCTCGGCGTCCGTCACCTGCCCTCTTGCCTCCCCCACCGTTGGTCGGTCCACAACGCCGTCCACACCTGTGGAAACCCTGTTCCAAAGGCCGGGGGAAGGTCGGCTCCGGGAGGTCGAGTGCGTAACGGCGAAGGAGGCAAGCTAGCACCGGCGGCCCGGGGGGTTCTACGGCTCGGGATGGAAAAAGTGGCGCCCGGCCTCTACCTTGGAGGGGCGGCGCCGCGCCGGGGTTGCATGGGCGGCCGCGCCCGCTGAAGAGTTTTGGTTTCTTTGTCCGTCTTGAGGTTGCGCGGCTGGTCGATCGGGTCTCCCGGGGTCCAGTGCTCGACCGCCGCCCCTCTGCAGGAGGCACCGTGAAGCGACCGTACCAACCGAACACCCGAAAGCGGGCCAAGCGTCACGGCTTCCGCCACCGCATGTCGACCCGCGCCGGCCAGGCGGTGCTCAAGGCCCGCCGGCTCAAGGGCCGGCGCAAGCTGTCGGCCTGAACGGGCTGACTGCGGTTCCGGTTCTCTCCCTCTCCCCTTCGCCGTCGCTCTCCCCTTCGCCGTCCCTGGCCGTGGGTGACGTTTGGCGAATCCGCTCGTCGGCGACGTTCGCCTCCCTCGGGCGCACCCGGCACCGTGCCCGTCAGGGCCCGGTCTGGGTTCGATGGGTGCCGCCCCCGGCCGGGTCGGGCTCTTCCTCGGCCTCGGCCTCGCCGCCGGGCGTGGCCTTTGCCATCGGCCGGCAGGTGGGGGGCGCGGTGGTACGCAACCGGCTGCGCCGCCGGCTCCGGGCGGTGTTGCGCTCCCTCGACCTGGCGCCGGGCGCCTACCTGGTGGGCGTGAGCGTGGCCGACCCTTCGGCCGACTCGTTGTCGTTTGCCCAGCTCAGCGCCCTGGTCCGCCAGGCCGTTGCCGACGTCGTGCCGCCGAGTCGATGAGCACCCCCCCGGCCCGGGCGTTGGTCGCCGGCATCGGCCTGTACCAGGCGGTCCGGTCCGGCCGGCCGTCTCCCTGCCGCTTCGTGCCCTCGTGCTCCGTGTACGGGGCCGAGGCCATCGAGCGCCACGGCGCCGCTCGAGGGAGCTGGCTCACGATCCGCCGCATCGCCCGCTGCCACCCTTGGGGTGGCTCGGGCCTCGACCCCGTGCCCGAATAGGAAGCCCGTATGTTCGACCCCCTGTTTCACGCCCTGGCGTGGCTGCTGTCGTTCTTCTACTCGTTGGTCCCCAACTACGCCGTGGCCATCGCGCTGCTCACGCTGACGGTGATGCTGCTGCTGTTTCCGCTGAACGCCAAGGGGATGCGGTCTATGGCGGCCATGAGCAAGCTCAGCCCCGAGCTCAAGCGCATCCAGGCCAAGTACAAGAACGACAAGGTCAAGCAGAACGAGGAGGTGATGGCCCTCTTCAAGGAGCACAACGTCACGCCGTTCGGTGGCTGCTTGCCCCTACTGCTGCAGATGCCGGTGCTGTTCATCATGTACCACGTCATCCGGGGCCTGACCCACGTCGACGCCGCCGGCCGGTTCGACCCCAAGTACGTCGACCACGCGTCGAAGCTCTACCAAGACCTGCACGGCAAGCGGGAGATGCTGTCCTTCGGGATCGACTTGGCAAAATCTGCTAGGCAGGTGCTCCAGGTCTCGTACGTCTCGGCGATCCCCTTCTTGATCCTGATCGCCGGGGTGGTGGCCACCGGCTACTACCAGCAGCGGATGATCAGCCGCCGCAACCCGGCCCAGGCGGGGGATGACAACCCGATGGCCAAGCAGATGCAGCAGCTCACCAAGATCTATCCCTTGATGTACTTGGTCTTCGGCTTCACCCTTCCGGCCGCCCTCAACGTCTACTTCCTGGTCTCGAGCGGCTTCCGCATCGTGCAGCAGGCCTTGATCTACAAGATGGACCCGAGCTTGCTCCCGGGTACGGGTGCGGCCACGGTGTCGAGCCGTGAAGTCTCGACCTCGGCGACCGCTTCACCGTCGACCAACGGCAAGAACGGCAAGAAGCCGGCGGCCGCGACCGCCGAGGCCGCCCCCCCGGCCCGGGTAGCCAACCGGCCCGCGGCGAACAAGAAGAAGAAGCGCCGCTGATGGAATGGGTCGAGACGACGGGTCGTACCGTCGAAGAAGCGTTGGAGATCGCCCTCGATCAGCTCGGAGTGGACGAGGCCGACGCCGAGTACGAGGTGTTGGAGGAGCCCAAGACGGGACTCTTCGGCCGGATGCGCAACGAGGCCCGGGTGCGAGCCCGGGTGCGGCCGTCGACGCCCCGGCAGAAGGAAGAGCGCCGGAGCCGTGGCCGGAAAGCCACCAAAGCCCCCGCGCCCGCGGTGGAGCGGAAGAAGACGAAGAAGGAGCCCGAAGTGACCGAAGTCGAGCCGTCGTCCGGTGAGGACGTTCCCCTAGCCGAGCAGGGCGAGGTGGCCGCGGCCTTCGTGCGCGGCGTCCTCGAGCGCTTCGGCGCCCCTGGCTCGGAAGTCTCGACCCACGAGCTCGACGAGGACACCCTCGAGGTGCGGGTCGAGGGTGGTGACCTCGGGCTGCTCATCGGTCAGAAGGGCGCGACCCTCCAGTCGTTGCAGGAGCTGACCCGTACCGTGGTCCAGCGCCAGACCGGCGCCCGCACGGGCCGGATCCTGGTCGACGTCAGCGGCTACCGGGCTCGTCGCAAGGAAGCCCTGGAGCGCTTCGCCCAGAAGATCGCCGAGGACGTGCTGGCTTCCCAGGAGCGGGTCGTGCTCGAGCCGATGTCGCCGGCCGACCGCAAGGTCATCCACGACACTGTCAACTCGATCGACGGTGTCGTGACCTCGTCCGAGGGCGAGGAGCCCCGACGCCGGGTCGTGGTCTTCCCCAACTGAGCCGGTCGTTCCGGTGATCGACGACGTGCTCGGGGCCTTGGCGGAAGCCAAGGCCCTCGGCTTTCTCGGGCCTGGCCCGCTTGAGACCCACGTCGCCTCGGCCTCGGCCTTTGCCACCGCCGTAGGCGCTCTACCTGCGGGTTCGCGGGCTGTGGACCTTGGCTCCGGGGGTGGCGTCCCCGGATTGCTGCTGGCGGAGCGCCTTCCCGAGACGTCGTGGATCCTGCTGGACAACAACCGCCGGCGGACGTCCTTTCTCGTGCGGGTCGTCGCCGAGCTCGGGTGGGGGAGCCGGGTGCAGGTCGTGCGGGCTGCGGCCGAAGAAGCGGGCCATGACCCGGACTTCCGAGGCACGTTCGACCTGGTGACCGCCCGTTCCTTCGGCCCGCCATCGTTGACCGCCGAGTGCGCCACCGGGCTCTTGGCTTCGGGCGGGCGGCTCCTGGTCGCCGAGCCGCCGGAAGCCGAAGCGCGTCGCTGGCCAGCGGAAACCCTAGAGGCCGCGGGTCTGCGTTGGGTCGGCCTGGCCGGAACCTCACCGGAGATTGCGGTGCTGGACTCACCCGCCGGTCCCCCACCCGGCCTTCCCCGAACGCGCCGAACCATGGACCGGTCGCCGCTCTGGCGCTGATGTTTCACGTGGAACGCCGGCGAGGTCGGGCTCGGACAGTTTCACGTGAAACAGCAAGGGTGCTTGCTTCTTAGTCCTGGGTCGAGCAGGATGTGCGCCGTGGCTCTGCCGGACGAGGACGTCGCCGCCCGCGGGCGCAGCATCTTTGAGCGGCTCCGCGCCGAACAGGAGGCCCTGGCCACCCAGCCGGAGCCGGAGGTACCCGGGGAGCCGGCGGTCGTGCAGTGGGGCGACCTTCCTCGGGTGGACGCCGAGTCCGCAGCCGACGAGCCTTCGGTCGGTACGGCCGCATCCGAGGCCCAGAGCCCGGCCGGCGGCCCTCTGGATAACGAACCCGCCCTGGCAGGGACGGCCGAGGTCGAGCAGGCGCCGAGCGGCTCAGCGGTTGGTGGCCCCCCCAGCGAGGCTGGGGTAGCCGAAGGCCGGCCGATTGGCGACCGGTCCACCGATGGCGCTTCCGCGGGCACGTCGGTAGGCGGTGGCTCGGGTGCCGGGCCGGCAGCCGAAGACCCGGCGACAGGCGGCCAGGCGTTCGGCGGGGCTAGCGAAGATGCGACGGCCGAGCCGGTTGTTGGCCGTGCGCTCCAGGAAGACGCGGTTCTGATCAGGTCGGCGGTCGGGGGAGCCCTGGACGACGTGCCCGCGCTGACCGAGCCGGCGGTGGACGATGCCACCGGTGGGGCGACGGTTGCCGAGGAGCCCGTCGAGGAGATCGACCGGTCGTTCGCCCGGCCTTTGCCCAGGGTGATGGCCGTGGCCAACCAGAAGGGCGGGGTGGGAAAGACCACGACGACCGTGAACCTGGGGGCCAGCCTGGCCGTCCTGGGCTACCGAACGTTGGTGGTCGACCTCGACCCCCAAGGGAACGCCACCACCGGGCTCGGCATCAACAGCAGGAACTTGGAACACTCGATCTACGACGTGATCCTCCACGACGTGCCACTGGAGGATTGCATCGAGCCCACGTCGCTGCGGAACCTGTTCGTGGCGCCGGCGACGATCGACCTGGCCGGTGCCGAGATCGAGCTGGTGCCGGCCTTCAGCCGTGAGCTCAGGCTCAAGCGGGCGCTCGAGGAGGTCCTCGACGACTACGACTTCGTGCTCATCGACTGTCCACCGTCACTGGGCCTGCTGACGGTGAACGGACTGTCGGCGGCCACCGAAGTCCTCGTGCCGATCCAGTGCGAGTACTACGCCCTCGAGGGTTTGGGCCAGCTCCTACGCAACGTCAACCTGGTGCAGTCGAACCTCAACCCCAAGCTCGAACTCAGCGCCATCGTCCTGACGATGTACGACGCCAGGACCAAGCTGGCCGAGCAGGTCGCGGCCGAGGTGCGGTCGCACTTCGGGGCCAAGGTCTGCCGCCATGTCATCCCGAGAACGGTGCGGCTGTCGGAAGCGCCGTCGTTCGGCCAACCCATCATCGTGTTCGATCCATCGTCGCGGGGGGCCCTGGCCTACCGCGAGCTGTCCAAGGAGGTAAGCGGTGGTGCGCCGCAGCGGACTGGGTAGGGGCTTGGGGGCCCTGATCCCGACCGAGGTCGCCAACGAGGGGACCAGCAACCTGCTGGAGCTCCCCGTCGGGGCCATCAATTCCAACAACTTCCAACCACGCAAGCACTTTGACGAGGAGACGCTCAACTCGTTGACCGCGTCGGTGCGCGAACTCGGCGTGCTCCAGCCCATCCTCGTCCGCCCCGCCCAGGCCGACGGCTCCTACGAGCTGATCGCCGGCGAGCGCCGGTGGCGGGCAGCCAAGCGGGCCGGCCTCCAGACGATCCCGGCCATCGTCCGCACGGCCACCGACGTGGCCAGCCTCGAGCAGGCCCTGGTCGAGAACCTCCACCGCCAAGACCTCAACGCCCTCGAAGAAGCCGCGGCATACCAGCAGCTCATCGAGGATTTTCAGCTCACCCATGACGAGGTGGCGGTGCGGGTCGGCAAGAGCCGATCAGCGGTCTCCAACGCCCTCAGGCTGTTCCAACTCCCGCCCACCATCCAGCGCCTCGTGGCCGAAACCCAGCTCTCGGCCGGCCACGCCCGCGCCCTCCTGGGTACGCCCGACCGGGGCTTCCAAGAGTCGCTGGCCAAGCGGGCGGTGGCCGAATCGCTGTCCGTACGAGAGGTCG